>DATINU010000074.1:0-2720 GCA_035473955.1 Allosphingosinicella sp. | reverse complement strand
TGCGCGGCCCCACAACGCTCCAATAAGAGGCGGCATGAAAGCCAGAGTTCACGTGACCCTGAAGAACGGCGTGCTCGACCCCCAGGGCAAGGCCATCGGACGTTCCCTCAATCGCCTGGGCTTCCCGGAAGTGGGCGATGTGCGGCAAGGCAAGTACATCGAGCTGGAGCTCAACGAGACGGACAAGGCCAAGGCCAAGGCCCGGCTCGAGGAGATGTGCCGCAAGCTGCTCGCCAATACGGTCATCGAGAATTTCCGGATCGAGCGGCTGGAGACCGCCGCGTGAAGAGCGCGGTCATCGTCTTCCCGGGCTCCAATTGCGATCGCGACCTGGCCGAAGCGCTTCGGCTCGTCTCCGGCCGGGCCCCGGCGATGGTCTGGCACCGCGAGAGCGAGCTGCCGGACGGGCTCGATCTGATCGCCGTGCCGGGCGGCTTTTCCTACGGCGATTATCTCCGCTCGGGCGCGATGGCGGCGCAATCGCCGGTGATGGCCGCGGTGAAGGCGGCGGCGGCACGCGGCGTGACCGTGCTCGGCATCTGCAACGGCTTCCAGGTGCTGACCGAGGCGCGGCTGCTGCCCGGCGCGCTGATGCGCAATGCCGGTATCCGCTTCGTCGGCCGCGACGTGGCGCTCAAGGTCGAAAACAGCCAGTCGATCTTCACCGCGCGCTACGAGGCGGGCGAGGAGATCGTCATCCCCGTCGCCCATCATGACGGCAATTATCAGGCCGACGCGGAGACGCTCGACCGGCTCGAAGGCGAGGGCCGGATCGCCTTTCGCTATGCGGACGCGGTGAACGGCTCGGCGCGGGGCATCGCCGGCATCCTGAACGAAGCCGGCAACGTGCTCGGCATGATGCCGCATCCGGAGCGGATGGTGGAGCCCGCCCATGGCGGCACCGACGGCCGGCGGCTGTTCGAAGGCCTGCTGGAGGCGGTCGGGCAAGCGGCCTGAGCAACCGGAGGGGGCCGCCGTCCGCAGCGCGCCCGTCACCCCCTCGTTGGCGGGCGGCCAGCGGCCTTCCTACCAGGGCGCGGGCGGCGCCTTCAGCAGACCCGCCCTCTCCTTATAGGCGCGCCGCCACTTGCGCTGGGCATCGCGGCCGGTGTCGCCCCCGGTGAGGGCGGAGATTTTGTACATTTCGTCGAGCGCCTTCGCGCCGGCGCCTTCGCCCGGGGTCTGGCCGAACCGCCTCAGCACGGTCTCGTAATTGGCGCCCTGGACGTCGATCACCGCGAAATAATCGGGCTTGAGATCGAGCAGGTCGAGATTGCCGAATCTGATCGCGATCGTATGCTCCTCGATCTTCGGATCGATGAAGCGCAGCGTCGAGCCCGAGGCGTAGAAGGTTCCCATCATGCCGGAAAGCACGGCGCCGAAGCCGCGCGTTCCCTTGGTCTCCTCGAAGGTGCCGCCGAAGGGGCAGGTCTCCGGCTCGTTGTTGGTGAGGTGGAAGCCGAGCACCTTGTCGCCAAAGGCGGCCGCCAGCATCTCCTGCGGCGTATTGTCCGCGTCGGCGCCCGCCTGGACGCCACTGAAGGCCTGCATCGGATGGTTGTTGAGGAAGCCGCCGTCGATGAAATAGCCGCAATAATGAGTCTCGTAGAAGCGCTTCACCTGGTTGGCGTCGCCGCGCCTGCGCCCCGTGCGGCCGTCCTTGCCCGACGGGACATAGGCGACCGCGGTCGGCTTGAAGACGACCGGAAAGCCGGCGCTGATCCGCACCGCTTCGGTCACCGGGAAATCGGGAGTTAGGCTCTCGCGAAAGAAGACCGGCTGGCTCGAGGTGATGTTGGTGCCGGTGACGACGAGATCCCGTTTGGTCGTCTTGCGAAAGAGCGCGAAATCGAACCAGTCGCGGATCGCCCGGAATTGCTGGTGGGCGGACAGGCGGTAGGTGGGCGCGCCGCCGAGCTGCTCGATCAGCTTCGGCGACGGCTCGAGCTTGGCGAGCTGGGCCGCGAGCGCGTCGAGCCGCGTGCGCGCCGGATGAAGCTTGGCCGCAGCGAGCGCGGCGAGGCCGCCCTTGCCCTTCTTGAGCCGTTCCTCCTTCTGTTCCCGGCGCGAGGGCCGGCGCGCCAGCTCGAACAGATCGGCGGTCGCGAACTCCTTGTGCTTTTCGCCCAGGATCGTGGTCAGCGGCTGCTCGCGCAGCGCGAACGTCAGCTCGTCGCGCGTGCCGAAGCCGCGTGGGCCGGCGACCTCCACCTTGTTGAAGACGACGAAGGCGAGGATGTCGCGCATCGCATCGCCGTGCCACAGCCCGCCATCCCGGATCAGCGCCTTGAACAACAGGCTGAAGCGTGGGCCGAAATACTGGACGAGCAAACGCTGGCAATAGCGGCCGAACAGCTCCCAGGCGGCCTTGCGCTCCTCTGCGCCCTCGGCGGTCACGGCGCGCGCCAGCGGCAGCATGAAAGCCGGACTGCCGATCGTTTGCCGCTTGAAATCGCGGATCGCCTCGGGATTGCTGCGGTCCGGAAAGCCGGTCTGATGGATCAAGATCGTCCACAGGCAGCCGAGATAATATTGGACGTTGTTGGCGCCGACCAGCTTGCGGTCGCGCCGCCGCGACGGCTTGCGGCCCTCCTCGAACTTCAGCACGTCCTCGCGGTCCCCTTGGAGGTTCCGGCCGAGCAGGACGACGAGCAGCAGCACGATGACGGCGGCGGGCTGGGCGAGCAGGGTGACCGCCTTGACCTCGCTGCTCGCGTCGC
>DATINU010000073.1:0-5267 GCA_035473955.1 Allosphingosinicella sp. | reverse complement strand
GGGCGGCGATGGCGGCGACGGCATCGGCTCGGGCGCCATCATGGCCGGAGGCGCGGGGATCGGCTCGCCGCGCCGGTAATTCTGCTGCTCGCGCCGGACCCGTCCCTCGGGCGGCAGCGGCGGCAGCGGGGCCGCGCGGCGGCAAAGGCCCCGCGCATCGTCGCGCTGCTGCTGCACCGCCGCGCCCGAAGGCACCGCGGTGCCCGCCGCGAGGCAGAGTGACAGGGAAAGCGTCGTACCGAGGATCTGCCGTTTCATAGCCCACTCCCTTTACGCAAGTATGTTATACTATAACATCCCATTTGCCGACCGCTGTCAATCGGCTTCCAGCAGGTCATGCCGCCCCCGGCATGAACGGCCGATGACGGATTGGAGCGGACGAAGATGAGGGAGGCCGGGCGGCCTCGAAGCTACTCGAACACGCCCTGCAGCGCGACCACGTCGTCGACCGCATGATGAATGGCGATCGCCGCGAGCCAGCCGAACATGAGCCCCAGGCTGGTCGCCGCGTCATAGATGATCGTGCCCGCCAGATTGTCGCGCATTTCGCCCTCGATCGCCGCTCCGAGGAAACTCAAGCCGGTTATCGACCCGTAGATCAGCAGAAAAACGAGAAAGATCGGCCAGAAATGCGGGCCGGTTTCCCGCCAGCTGCGCCCAATCGAATCGAACACGCCTTCCTCGTCCGAGCTCAACAGGATCGGCACCGCCAGCGACCAGCGGACAAGCAGCACGATCCCCGGGATGACGAGTGCGAGCGTTCCCAATCCGATGCCGATGGTGGTGACGATCCCCAGCCCGAAATAGGCGGGGAAGCGCGGCTGCCCGGCAACCTGTCCGGTCAGATCGCCCAGAATGGACTTGGTGAGGCCAAATTGTGCGATCAGGCAGAGGACCGAGATCGCGAAATTGCCCGCCGACGCGTTGTCCCAGCCGATTTCGGTGGCGTCGACCGCCAGGCTGAACCCGATGAGCACGGCGGCCCAGCCCGCGATCCGGAGCGGATAGCGCCCCGCGAGAGCGGCCGTCCGGCGCAGAATTTCGAGCGCTGCGATGCTCCCGGCGGGGAGCGCGCGGTCCATCATGCGAGGCTCACCCGGCCGCCCGCATGGCGTTCGAGGCGGCCGGCCAGTTCGAGTTCGAGCAACACGGTCTGGACCGAGGCGGGAGCGAGGCCCGACTGGCGGACCAGCTCATCGACCGGCACGGGGGTCGGGCCAAGCAGGCCGGTGATGACCTGCCGGGCGGCTTCGTCGGCGTCGGCGGGCGGCCCTTGCGCGGCATAATCTCGCTCGCGCTGGCGGAACGGGCGGCGGCTCAAGGGGCTCAGCGCCTCCATCACGTCCTCGGCGCTCTGGATCAGAGTCGCGCCCTCGCGGATCAGGAGGTTGCAGCCCTGCGCGCGCGGATCGAGCGGTGAGCCGGGCACGGCCATCACCTCGCGGCCGAACTCCGTGGCCTGCCGCGCGGTGATCAGCGAGCCCGATTTGGGCGCGGCCTCGACCACCACCGTGCCGTGGGTCAGCCCGGCGATGATCCGGTTGCGATAGGGGAAATGCCGGGCCCGCGGCTCGACGCCGGGCGGCTGCTCCGCGACCAGCAGGCCGCGTTCGGCGATCGCCGCCTGCCGCGCTTCGTTCTCCGGCGGGTAGACCACGTCGATCCCGCCCGCGATCACGGCGATCGTCCCGGTTTCGAGCGCGCCGTCATGCGCCGCCGAATCGATCCCGCGCGCCAGGCCCGACACGACCACCGCGCCCGCCCCGCCCAGCCCCGAAGCGAGCTGGCGGGCAAAGCGGCAGGCGGCGGCCGAGGCGTTGCGGGCGCCGACCACGGCCACGGCCATCCGCTCGAGCAGGCCGGTATCGCCCTTGACGATCAGGGCCGGGGGCGCCGTCTCCAGCTCGGCGAGCAGGGGCGGATAGAGGCCCTGACCGAGGAAAAGATGGCGGGCGCCGAGCCGCTCGACCCTTTCGAGCTCGCGCTCGATCTCGGCCTTGGGGGCGAGCTTCGGCGCCCGGCCACCGCCGCGCGCGGCGAGATCGGGGATCGCATCGATCGCCGTCTGGGCGGAGCCGAAGCGGGCCAGCAGCTGGAAATAGGTGACCGGCCCGATATTCTCCGATCGGATCAGCCGCAGCCTGGCCATGCGGTCGTCGGGCAGCGGCATCAGCCCGCCTTCTTGCCGACCTTTGGCTCGGTCCCGTCGAGCAGGCGCCCGATATTGGCGCGGTGCGTCCAGAGGATCAGCAAGGCGAAGCCGAGGAACAGGATGGCGAGATCGAAGCGGCCGAACGCCCCGGCCGTCACCGGCCCGGAAAGCGGACCGAGGATGCCGCCCAGCGAGGAATAGCGCGTGACGAGCACGGTCAGCAGCCAGACGATCGCGGCGACAAGGATGGTCGGCCAGTGCAGGACCGCGACGATGCCGGCGAGCGTCGCGACGCCCTTCCCGCCCTTGAACTTCAGCCAGACGGGATAGAGGTGCCCAAGGAAGGCGCCGATCCCGGCGAGTGCGGGGAATTGCGGCTGATCGGGCCAGATCAAACCGGCGAGCGACACCGCGCCGGCGCCCTTCGCGACGTCGAGCAACAGCGTCGCGGCGGCGAGGCCCTTGCGGCCGGTGCGCAATACGTTGGTGGCGCCGATATTGCCCGAGCCGATGGCGCGGACGTCCCCCAGGCCCGCGGCCCTCGTCACCAGCAGGCCGAACGGCACCGAGCCCAGGGCGTAACCGAGCAGGAAGCACAACAGCACCGGCAAGACGATCTCTAGCGTCACCCCTTCCCCCGTTCACGAACCTAGCAGGACTGCAAGTCCACGCAACAAATTGGATCAAAAGCGATAGGTCCTTCGACACGGGCCCGCGGCAGGTTCGGTCCCTGCTCTGGATGAGCGAGTTTGCAGCGTTGACGATGTTTCCGCTCATCCTGAGGGCCGGCGAGCTTGACGAACCGGCCTATCGAAGGACAACTCTCGCTCCCATGGCCGCCGCCCGCCCCATCCTCGTCCTCGATACCGGCGTCGGCGGGCTTTCGGTGCTCGCCGAGATCAGGAAGGCGCTGCCGAACGCGCCGATCGTCTATGTCGCGGACCGCGCCGGCTTTCCCTACGGCACCAAGACGCCAGCCGAGGTCGAGGCGCGGGTTCCCGCCCTCCTCGGCCGGCTTGCCGAGCGCTACGCTCCGGCGCTGATCGTGATCGCCTGCAACACCGCTTCGACGATCGCGCTCGACGCCGTGCGCGCCGCGCTCGACCTGCCCATCGTCGGCACCGTGCCCGCGATCAAGCCCGCCGCCGAGCGCTCGAAGACCCGCGCGATCGGCGTGCTGGGCACCGCCGCGACCATCGTCCAGCCCTATGTCGACCGGCTCGCCGCGACCTACGCCGCCGATTGCCTCGTCCTGCGCCACGGCAGCCACGATCTGGTCGAGCTGGCCGAGGCCAAGCTGCACGGCGAAGCGACCGACCCGGCCGATTACGCCCGAATCCTCGACGGCCTGCTTGGCCAGGACGGCGGCGAGCGGATCGATACGGTCGTGCTCGCCTGCACCCATTTCCCGCTGGTCGAGGCCGAGCTGGCCGCCGCCGCGCCGCGCCCCCTCGCCTTCCTCCACGGCGGCGAAGGCATAGCGCGCCGCGTGGCGCACCTGACCCGCGACATCGCCTGGCCGGACGAGCCCGGCGAAGGCATCGCCGTCTTCACCGGCGGCCGCGCGCCCGATCCGAAGCTTGCGGCCCGCCTCGCCGATTACGGCTTGAGGCGCGTCGAGACGCTCTAGGCGGGAGCGGGTTTTTCGGCGAGGGTGCGAAAAGTCACAGCACACCCGCCGACGACGCCGCACAAGCCGTCGCGGGACGCATGGGGAGGGACATATGGCCGACTATCTGAAGCTGTTGGACAAGGGTGCCGGCATGGTGGGGCTCGACGACGAGCTGGAGCTGATCAAAGCTCTCGCCGACGTCGGTAAATCCTGGCGCGACCTTCTCGATCAGGCCAAAAAGATCGATGGGGCGGAATCGGCCCAGGCGCTGCTCGCCGCGATCGTCGCGGATGTAGACGATACCAGGCTCGACCCTTTGTTCGACAAGCTGCCCGGCGCGCGGGAGAAGCTCAAGGGGTTGCTGACGAAGATCGGCGATCTCAAGGACAAGATCCCCGAAAAATACTGGAAGCTGCTCGAGCCGTTGTCGACCTACGAAGCCGGCAAGGACGGGAAAGTCGATTGGGCGCTGAGCGGCGGGAAGGACGCCCAGGTCGGCGGCAAGGTGAAGCTCGGCGTCAAGGGCGAGGCCAAGCTCCAGCTCGACGCGGCCGCCAAGGCGAAGATCGGCGAAACCGAGCTGAAGCCGCTGCTGAGGATGGGCATCGAGGGCAGCGTAAAAGCCAACGCCAGCGGCGAGCTCCCAATTCAATGGGGCAAGCTCACGGGTTCGCTTGAGGCATCCGTCGATGTCGGTCTCGATTATTATTTCGACCCGGAACTTTCGACCGAACTCTATGGGGTCGCCGTCGGCAAGCGGATCATCGGCCTTCCCGATCCGTTCGATTTCGCCGGCGTCTGGGAAGCCTTCCAGACGCACGACCTCGCCGGCATCGTCTATCGCTTCAACGACAAGGCCAAGGCCAAGGTCGACGTCGCGATCGGCGCCTCCGGCGATTTCGGCGAGAAGGTGCTGGCCGAGGCCAAGCTCAGCCTCGGCGCCAGCGTCTCCACCGACAACAAATTCCAATTGTCGCTGCGCGGCCTGAAGAAGCAGGGCCAGGCCCGTCCCGTCGAGATCATTCTCGCCCGTTCGGAGTCGAAAGAGGCCGGGCTCAATGTCGAGATCGGGGTCGAAGTGAAGTTCGACGCCTCGGTCGTGCGGCTGCGCGAGATCCTCAACAAAGCGGTGGAAAAATCGGACAAGGTGCTCAGCCAGATAACGCCCTACCTGACGCCGGGCACCTGGCTGCGCGAGCATTTCAACGAGGAGCTCGATGCGGCCGCGAAGAAGCTGCTCGGCGATGCCGACCTTGGCGGCCTGCGCAAGGCCTTGATCGCCGACATCAAGAGCGTAGTCGCCGCCGAAGAGCCCGGAGAGCCGGCGCTGACCGCCCTGCTTTCCGAGAAGCTGACCGGGGCGATCGACGATGCCGCCAAGGAGCTGACCGGCCTTGGCGACAAGGCCCGCGAAGACATTATCGACAAAGTCGCCAAGGCGCTGCCCGGCACGGTCGGGGAGCAGGCCGCCGCCGCGCTGCGCGAAAAGACCAAGGACGCGAT
>DATINU010000072.1:0-1961 GCA_035473955.1 Allosphingosinicella sp. | reverse complement strand
CTTTCAACCCGACATATAGTCGACAGAGCACCCGCCGCCAAGCACCGCCACCCATGCCCCTCCTCGAAATCCGCAACCTCTCCGTCAGCTTCGCGACCGCCGTCGGGCCGTTCAAGGCGGTCGATGGCGTCGATCTCGACGTCGATCCGGGCGAAGTCGTCGCGATCGTCGGCGAATCCGGCTCGGGGAAGTCGGTCGCCATGCTCGCCGTCATGGGGCTTCTGCCGCCGACCGCCACAGTTACCGCCGACCGGCTCGATTTCGGCGGCACCGACATCTTCTCCATTTCGCCCCGCCGCCGGCGCGATCTCGTCGGCAAAGACATGGCGATGATCTTCCAGGAGCCGATGTCGAGCCTGAATCCCTGTTTCACCGTCGGCTTCCAGATTGGCGAGACTCTGAAGACGCATCTAGGGCTCGGCCGCGCCGAACGGCGGGCCCGCTCGATCGCGCTGCTTCGCGAGGTCGGCATCTCCGAGCCGGAGCGGCGGCTCAACGCCTTCCCGCACCAGCTTTCCGGCGGCATGAGCCAGCGGGTGATGATCGCCATGGCGATCGCCTGCCGCCCGAAGCTCCTGATCGCCGACGAGCCGACCACCGCGCTTGACGTCACCATCCAGGCGCAGGTCCTCGACCTTCTGATCGCGCTGCAGGCGGAGACCGGCATGGGCCTCGTCCTCATCACCCATTCGATGGGCGTGGTGGCGGAGACGGCGCATCGCGTTGTCGTCCAGTACGCCGGCCAGCAGGTCGAGCGACAGGATGTCCACGGGCTCTTCGCGACCCCCCACCACCCCTATACCCGCGCGCTGCTCGACGCCCTTCCCGACCGCGCGAGCGGTGATCGCCTGCCGGCCATTCCGGGCGTGGTTCCCGGCCAGGGCGACCGGCCGGATGGCTGCCAGTTCAATCCGCGCTGCGCCTTCGTGACCGATCTCTGCCGCAAGGTGGCCCCGCCAGTGCAGCCGGAGGCGCTCGGCGAGGCGCTTTGCCACTATCCGCGGAACGCGCGGCGCGAGGCGGCGTGAGCGCGATCATCGAAGCCGATGGTCTTTCGCGCGACTACGCGGTCGGCCGAGGCGCTTTCCGCCAGCACTCCGTGGTCCATGCGCTCGCCGGCGCGACGTTTTCGGTGAAACCCGGCGAAACGCTCGCGGTCGTCGGAGAATCGGGTTGCGGGAAATCGACACTCGCGCGCGTGCTCACCATGATCGAGCCGGCGACCGCGGGCAGGCTCGTCATCGATGGCGTCGAGGTGGCCGGCGCCGACGGCCGGGCGCTGAAGGCGCTCCGCAGCACAGTGCAGATCGTCTTCCAGAATCCCTACGGGTCGCTCAATCCGCGCCAGAAGATCGGCGCGATCCTTGAGGAGCCACTCGTCATCAACACCGGCCTCGGCGCCGGCGAGCGGCGGGCGAAGGGGCTCGACATGCTGAAGCGCGTCGGGCTCAGGCCGGAGCACTACGGACGCTATCCGCACATGTTCTCCGGCGGGCAGCGGCAGCGCATCGCGATCGCCCGCGCGCTGATGCTGGAGCCGAAGATTGTTGTGCTCGACGAGCCTGTCTCCGCTCTCGACGTCTCGATCCAGGCGCAGATCCTGAATCTTCTCGCCGACCTGCAGGACCAGTTCGGGCTGACCTATGTCTTCATCAGCCACGATCTTTCGGTGGTGCGCTTCGTCGCCGACGACGTGATGGTGATGTACCTCGGACGGCCAGTGGAGATCGCGCCGGTCGAGGCGATCTTTCGCACCCCCCTCCATCCCTATACGCGGGCGCTCCTGTCGGCGACCCCGGTTGCCGACCCGGAGCAGCGGCGGGCGAAGATCAAGCTCGAGGGCGAGCTCCCCTCGCCGTTCGACCCGCCGGGCGGCTGCCCGTTCCACCCGCGCTGCCCCTATGTGCGCGCGCCGATCTGCACCGAGCAGCGGCCGGAACTGATGCGCGCAGGCGAAAGCC
>DATINU010000071.1:0-2137 GCA_035473955.1 Allosphingosinicella sp. | reverse complement strand
CCGGATGGGCGCGCCCATCCCGCGGATGGCGCTCGCCGGCCCGGCGGCGGCATCACCCATCCGGGGGTGATCGACGTGAACGGCTACTCCTGCCAAATCTCCGAGAGTGACAAACCGGATCTACGGCGATCGTTGCAAGATTCCAATCACCGGTTTAGAGATGGCGAGGAATGACCACCCGCCGCATAGCATGTCCGCCTGACGAGAGCGCCAGGCGAAGGGCTGCGCGCCGGGGCCTCCGGCGCGCAGCGCGATCGCTCAGATCAGAGAACCGAGTTGATCTCGAGCTTTTCTTCGTTCGTCTGGATCGTCGTCAGCGACTCGCCGGCCTGTTCGGGCGTGCCGCCTTCGATGGTGGTGATCAACACTTCGGTCGGGCCCCCGACGAAGCTTTCCGGTTTCTGTTTGCCTTTCGCGGCTTTCGATTTGACCTGCGCCGTCAGTTTCATCGCGTTTGTCGAGACCGGCGAGATGATCGACCCGGAGATCGTCATCGGCACGCCGCCGCATTTCAGTTCCGCCAGCGGCCCCGAGTGGCCGACCGGGAACAGCGACTCGCCGATCTTGTCCAGCGCCGGTTCGGCGCCGAGTTCTTCGACTCCCAGCACGCCTTCGAGCGAGTAGGTGACGACCGTGCCCGTGGCTGCGCCTTCGCTGTTGCAGTTGGTGCCGAACGACGTGCAGCCGGTGAACGTCACGATGACGCTGCCGACCGTCTTGTTGCCCGTGTATTTGCCCGATGCCGACTCGCCTTCGCAGGTGACGAGGTTTTTGGTCACGGTTTCGAGCTGGGCGGTCGTGCCTTCTTTGATCGAGTTCGAGAAGCCGGCTTTTTCCAACGGCTGCGAGCTGCCGAAGGCGGGAAACCATTCGTAGCTTTTACCGGTCCCCGTCGTCGTGCAGCCGGAGTCTTCGTAGGCGCCGCCCACGGTTTTGATGCACCTGCCGAATTCAGGTGGCCCACCAGATTCGAGCATGCTCGAAAAAGATGCCGCGGTCCATTGCTGTTCGACATCAGGTATCGCGTTGTGCTCGACGAGCGACGCCGCTTGGGCGGCTGAGGCCGCTGCGGCGAGGATCACGAGCGAGCCGAACGCGAGCAGAAGCCAGTGGCGAGTCTTCCCCATGGATCGGTGCCCTCCAGTCGTCTTTCAGTGGCGTGGACAAAGCGTAAACTATTTGTCCGACGGATTCGGTCCAGCTGGATTTCGGTTCATCCGTAATCTTCGATCTGTGAGTCCACTACTCCTGCGTCGCTATCGCGCCGATCGTCTGCTTCGCGAAGAATTCGAGGCGTTGCAGGGAAGGGTGATCGGAGCGGTCGCCGGACGCATCCGCGGCTCGGGCGGGGCAGTCGATCGCGGGGATCTCGAAGCCGCCTACGCGCAGGCCTGGCAGGGCTTGCACGCCGCGATCCTCGAGGGAGACCAGATCGACAATCCCGCAGGCTGGCTCGTCGTCGTGACCCATCGTCGCGCCGTCGACGAGCATCGCGCCCGGCGGCCTGCCTGCGAGGCGCCCTTGGAGGAGATCGAGCTCGGAGAGATCTCGCCGCGGGGCGCCTGTTCCAGGCATGAGCGCGACCTCGCCGGGGAGCTGGATGATCGCGTGCGGCTGCGCACGCTGCTCGCGGCGTGGCGCCTGCGGCTCAGCGAGCGCGAGCAGCTCGCCGCCGCGCTCTGCTACCTGCAGGGCCTCTCGCGTGTCGAGGCGGCCGCGAGGATGGGCCTCAGCCCCGCGCGGATGCGCAAGCTGATGGACGGCGGCAAGGGGTTACTCGGCGTCGCCGCGAAGGTCGGGGCGCTCGCGCGGTCGATCGCCGCCGGCGAGTGGTGCGAGGAGCAGGGCTCGCTGATGCGCGGGCTGGCCTTCGGCATCCTCGACCCGGGCGGTGAGCGCTACCGGCAGGCGCTCGCACACAGCGACCAGTGCCCCGCCTGCCGCTCCTACGTGCTGTCGCTGCGCGGCCTCGCCGCCGCCCTGCCGCCATTGCCCGCGTTGCTCCAGTGGGTCTCGGCAGGCGCGGGAACCGCCGCTGGGGCCGGCGGGCTCGCCGGGACGGTCTCCGGCTCGGCGCCAGGCGCGGCGGGGGCCGCGGCTCCGGCGGCCGGCTCCGGCATCACGGCGGGGTCCGGGC
>DATINU010000070.1:0-10735 GCA_035473955.1 Allosphingosinicella sp. | reverse complement strand
TTATAGGCGATGCCGCCGCCGGTGCCGCCCAGGGTGAAGCTCGGCCGGATGATCGCCGGGAGGCCGACCGTCTCCAATGCCGTCATGGCGTCATCGACATTGTGGGCGATCGCCGAGCGCGGGCTTTCGAGCCCGATCCGGTCCATCGCCTCGCGGAACTTCAGCCGATCCTCGGCCTTCTCGATCGCCTCGGCATCGGCGCCGATCATCTTCACGCCGAATTTCTCGAGCGTGCCGTCCTTCCAAAGCGCCAGCGCCGTGTTCAGCGCGGTCTGCCCGCCCATCGTCGGCAGCACCGCGTCGGGCCGCTCCTTCTCGATGATCTTGGCGACATAAGCGGGCGTGATCGGCTCGACATAGGTGGCGTCGGCGATCTCCGGATCGGTCATGATCGTCGCCGGGTTGGAATTGACGACGATGACCCGATAGCCCTCCTCCTTCAGCGCCTTCACCGCCTGCGACCCCGAATAATCGAACTCCGCCGCCTGCCCGATCACGATCGGGCCGGCGCCGATGATGAGGATCGAGGAAATGTCAGTGCGTCTGGGCATTGCCTGCCTCAGCAGCGACCGAATTTTCGGCCTCGCGCGCGGCAACGCCGTTCGCCTCGGGCGGTGGGCCGGGCGCCGCCATGCCGACGAAGGTGATGTGCCCGGCCGGCAGGTTCAGCCCGTCGACCCGCCGGAGCACGCACTCGACCTTTTCATAGGCCTCGTCGCGCCCCGGCTTCAGCCGCAGCCGGTCCTCGCCCACCAGCTCCATCATCGTCCGCGGCGCCTGGCATTCGGAGGCAATTTGGTCGAGCATGGCGAGGCGCTCGGCGCGGGTTTCGGGTGGGGCGGAGATGGGCGCCTGGCTGGAGCATCCCGCGCACGCCGCCAGAATGAAGAGCGACAGATAACGCTGCATCAGCTTCCCCCTCCCCCAAGCTGCCCGACGAACTTCCCGAACAAATAGGTGCTGTCCTGCGGCCCGGGGCTTGCCTCGGGGTGATATTGGACGCTGAACGCCGGGCGATCGATCAGTTCCAGGCCGCAAAGGCTGCCGTCGAACAGGCTGATGTGGGTCGGCCGCGCATTCTCCGGCAGGCTTTCCGCCTCGACCGCGAAGCCGTGGTTCATGCTGGTGATCTCGACGCGGCCGTCGGCGAGGCGCTTCACCGGGTGGTTGGCGCCGCGGTGGCCCTGGTGCATCTTCGTTGTGCGCGCCCCGACCGCCAGCCCCAAGAGCTGATGGCCGAGGCAGATGCCGAAAAGCGGCTTGCCGGTCTCCAGCATCGCGCGGATCACCGGCACCGCATAGTCCCCGGTCGCGGCGGGATCGCCGGGGCCGTTGGAGAGGAAGAAGCCGTCGGGCTCGTGCGCCATCACTTCGTCGAAGGTCGCGGTGGCGGGCAGGACGGTGACGCGGGCGCCGGCATCGGCGAGGTTGCGGTAGATGTTGCGCTTGGCGCCGTAATCGATGGCGACGACATGGGGCAGCGCTTCGTCGTGCGGCCTTTCCTCATACCCCTCGCCGAGCCGCCATTTGCCGCCGGACCAGCGGTGCATCTGCCGGCACGACACTTCCCTGGCGAGGTCCATCCCCTCGAGCCCGGGCCAGGCGCGGGCTTTTTCCAGCAGCGCCTCGACGTCGAAATTGCCGTCCTCGCGATAGGCGATGACGCCGTTGGGCGCGCCCCCGGTGCGGATCTTCCGGGTCAGCGCCCGCGTATCCACCCCCGAAAGCCCGATCCGGCCGTTCGCCCGCAGCCACTCCACGAAGCTTTGCGCGGCCCGGAAGTTGGAGGGTTGGGTCACGTCCTGCCGCACCACGCAGCCGAGCGCGAACGGGTTGTCCGCCTCCAGATCCTCGAAATTCGCGCCGACATTGCCGATATGGGGGAAGGTGAACGTGACGATCTGCGCCGCATATGACGGATCGGTCATGATCTCCTGATAGCCGGTCATCGCGGTGTTGAAGCAGATCTCGCCCACCGCCTCGCCTTCGGCGCCGAAGCCCCGGCCCCAGACAACGCTGCCGTCCGCCAGGACCAATACGCCGGTCGCCCCTTCAGGCGCGGGCGTTCTGGTGGCGTCGGCCATGCGGCGGGCACTCCTTCCGGATTAGCTTGCGATGTCGCTAAGACCCAGCCGCTAAGGCCGCCCGGCGGCATCGTCAATCCTGTTAAAAGGCGAAGCGCGCGGCTATGCAGTTGGTTTCCTTGTTTACCCTGCAGAGAGCCATGATTCGAGACGAGATAAAGCAAGCGCTGGTCGGCGCGATGAAGGCCGGCGACCAGCCGCGCCGCGATGCGATCCGCCTGATCCAGGCGGCGCTGAAGAACCGCGAGATCGAGCTGCGCGGCACCGCGAACCCGCCCGAGGACGACGTCATCGTCATGGAAGTGCTGCAGAAAATGATCAAGCAGCGCCGCGAATCGATCGCGCTGTACGAGCAGGGCGGCCGCGCCGAGCTGGCCGCCGCCGAAGCGGCCGAAGTGGCGGTGATCGAGACCTTCCTGCCGCAGCAGATGGGCGACGACGAGCTTGGAGCGGCGGTGGAGGCGATCATTGCCGAGACCGGCGCGAGCGCGATGAAGGACATGGGCCGGGTCATGGCGCTGGTGAAGGAGCGGCTCGCCGGGCAAGCCGACATGTCCAAGGCCAGCGCGGCCGTGAAGGCGCGGCTTTCCTGATGGACGTGGCGGGAGCGTGACCCTCTCCCCGGCCTTCCTCGACGAACTGCGCGCCCGGACGACGCTCTCGGCGCTGGTCGGCCGCACCACGAAGCTGCAGCGCGCGGGGAATGAATTCAAGGCCTGCTGCCCGTTCCACAACGAGAAGACGCCGAGCTTCTATGTCAATGACGAGAAAGGCTTTTATCACTGCTTCGGCTGCCAGGCGCATGGCGACGCGATCCGCTGGCTGACCGACCAGCGCGGCCTCCCTTTCATGGATGCCGTGAAGGAACTGGCCGACCAGGCGGGGATGGCGGTGCCGGCGCCGGACCCGAGGGCGCAGGAGCGGGCCGAGCGGGCCGCGGGGCTGTACGAGGTGATGGAAGCGGCGGCGGCCTGGTTTTCGGAACAGCTGGATGTTGGCGAAGGTGGCGCGGCGCGCGATTATCTGGTGCGGCGGGGGATCGGGGCCGAGACGCGGGCGGCGTTCGGCTTCGGGTTCGCGCCCGACAGCCGGGGCAAGCTAAAGATCGCGCTCAAGAAATTCGGTAATGACAGTCTTGTAGAGGCCGGTCTTCTCATCAAACCTGAGGAAGACAAGGAGCCCTATGATCGCTTCCGGGGGCGGCTGATGTTCCCGATCCGCGACGCGAGGGGGCGGTGCATCGCGTTCAGCGGGCGGATCGTGGGGGATGGCGAGCCCAAATATCTCAACTCCCCGGATACGCCTTTGTTCGACAAGGGCCGAAGCCTGTTCAACCTGCACCGGGCGGGACCGGCGAGCCGTGCGCGGAAGTTGGTGATTGTTGTGGAAGGGCAGATGGATGTTGTCGCGCTTGATCAGGTAGGGATCGCGGAAGTTGTGGCGCCGCTCGGCACCGCGCTGACCGAGACGCAGCTCGGCCTGCTCTGGAAGCTCTCCCCCTCCCCGCTCATGTGCTTCGACGGCGATTCGGCCGGGCAGAAGGCGGCGGTGCGCGCGGCGTTGCGGGCGCTGCCCCACGTCGCGCCGGGCCGGTCGCTCGGCTTCGTGACGCTGCCGCCGGGCCAGGACCCGGACGATCTGATCAAGGCGAGCGGGCGGGCCGCCTTCGACGCGCTGCTCGAAGCCCCCGAATCACTGGTCGAAAGACTGTGGCGGCACGAGCTCGACGCCGAGCCGCTGAAGACGCCGGAACAGAAAGCGGGCTTGCGCCGGCGGCTGATGGATCATGTGGGCGCGATCGGCGATCCGGACGTGCGCGACCAGTATCGCAGCGAATTCCTCCGGCGCTTCGAGGCGCTGACCGGCTTCCAGCGCAAGCCCTGGACGCCGGGGCGGAGCGGCGGGCGTTTCGTGCCCCCGCCCCGCTCCGCTTCCGCCGCGGCAAAGAGCGTGGGGCGGACCGGCCTCAGCCCCGATCTGGGCCGCGCCGTGCTGCAGGGGCTGGTCCGTTTCCCGACCCTGATCGGCGCCCATGCCGACGCCATTTCGGAGCTGCCCCTGGGCGAAGGCAGCCTCTCGCGGCTGCGTTCGCTGCTGCTCGAAGCGGCGATGACGCAGTCACAGCTTGATCAAACCGCCCTCGATACCATATTGGCCGCTGAAGGCGGGGCTCATCTCGTGGAGGAGCTCGGCCGCAAGCGAGGATTGGGGTTTTCCTTCACGCGACGTGATGCCGAGCCGGAGCGCGCCTGCCGCGATCTGGCGCTCGTCATAGAGACGCTGGCGGCGCGTCCGGGCCTGGACGCGGCACTGGCAGCGGCCACGGCGCGTTTGAAGGACGAAGGGGACGAAGCGGCGTTCCGGGAGCAGCAGCGGCTGCTGACGGCGCGCAGCGAAGCGGATACGCAATTGGCGACATTGATCGAGGCCGACGGGGACTAAAGGGCTCGATCCGGAGATTAAGGCGTAGGAATGGCGAAGACGAACACGGCGGAACCCGAAGAGAAGACCGAGTCCGGCGATGCGCCGCTCATCGATCTCAACGAAGCCAATATCAAGAAGCTGATCGCCCGCGCCAAGAAGCGCGGCTACATCACCTATGACGAGCTCAACGAGGCGGTGGGCGAGATGTCCACCGATCAGATCGAGGACATCACCTCGGCGCTGAGCGAGATGGGCGTCAACATCGTCGAGAACGAGGAAGCCGACGAGGACGGCGAGAAGGAGGAGGATTCGGGCGTCGACGAGATCGACAGCGGCGCCGGCGAGACCTTCGTGCTCGAGAAGAAGAAGGAAACCGTCGACCGGACCGACGATCCGGTGCGCATGTACCTGCGCGAGATGGGCGCGGTGGAACTGCTCTCCCGCGAAGGCGAGATCGCCATCGCCAAGCGCATCGAGGCCGGCCGCGACACGATGATCTGGGGCCTGTGCGAAAGCCCGATCACCTTCAATGCGATCATCGACTGGTCGACCGCGCTCAACAACGGCCACATGCAGCTGCGCGAGATCCTCGATCTGGAAGCGATGCTCTCCAAGGGCCCCACGGCCGAGCAGGTCGAGGGCGCCGAGGACGGCGACGACACCATCTCCGAATCGACCGCCGGCCCCAGCTTCAAGGAAGAAGAAGAGGTCGAGGAAGCCCCGCCCGAGGAAGAGGACGAGGATTCGATGGTCGAGCGCCGGACGCAGCGCCCGGTCGAGGAGGAGGACGAGGACAACACGCTCAGCCTCGCCCAGATGGAAGAGGCGCTGAAGCCCGCCGCGCTCGAGAAATTCTCGGCGATCACGAGCCTCTACAAGAAATTCGCCAAGCTCCAGCTCACCCGCATGGACGCGATGGGCGGCGGCGAGGAATTCGGCGCCGGCGACGAGAAGAAATATCAGAAGCTGCGCGAACAGCTCACCGCCGAGGTGGAGAGCGTCCAGTTCCACGGCGCCAAGATCGAATATCTGGTCGATCAGCTGTACAGCTACAACCGGCGCCTGACGACGCTAGGCGGCCAGATGCTGCGGCTTGCCGAGCGCCACAAAGTGCCGCGCCGGGCGTTCCTCGAGGCCTATATGGGCCACGAGCTGGACGAGGGCTGGGCCGAGCGCGTCTGCACGCTGGACAAGAAATTCGCCGCCTTCTGCGAGGCCGAGGCCGGCCCGATCGAGCGGATCCGCACCGAGATCAGCGAGATCAGCCAGGCGACCGGCATGTCGCTCGGCGAGTTCCGCCGGATCGTGAACCAGGTCCAGAAGGGCGAACGCGAGGCGCGGATCGCCAAGAAGGAAATGGTCGAAGCGAACCTGCGCCTCGTCATCTCCATCGCCAAGAAATATACGAACCGCGGCCTGCAATTCCTTGATCTCATTCAGGAGGGCAATATCGGCCTGATGAAGGCGGTCGATAAGTTCGAGTACCGCCGCGGCTACAAATTCTCGACCTATGCGACCTGGTG
Source organism: Allosphingosinicella sp. (assembly GCA_035473955.1). Lineage (GTDB taxonomy): Bacteria > Pseudomonadota > Alphaproteobacteria > Sphingomonadales > Sphingomonadaceae > Allosphingosinicella. The sequence continues at coordinate 4,704 of DATINU010000070.1, read as the reverse complement.
GATCCGGCAGGCGATCACGCGTTCGATCGCCGATCAGGCGCGGACCATCCGCATCCCGGTCCATATGATCGAGACGATCAACAAGCTCGTCCGCACCAGCCGCCAGATCCTCCACGAAATCGGCCGCGAGCCGACCCCGGAAGAGCTGGCCGAGCGCCTCTCCATGCCGCTGGAGAAGGTTCGCAAGGTGATGAAGATCGCCAAGGAGCCGATCAGCCTCGAAACGCCGATCGGCGACGAGGAAGACAGCCACCTGGGCGATTTCATCGAGGACAAGAATGCGGTCATCCCGGTGGACGCCGCGATTCAGTCCAACCTCAAGGAAACGGTGACCCGCGTGCTGGCGAGCCTCACCCCCCGCGAAGAGCGCGTGCTGCGCATGCGCTTCGGCATCGGCATGAACACCGATCACACGCTTGAGGAGGTGGGGCAGCAATTCAGCGTGACCCGCGAACGCATCCGGCAGATCGAAGCGAAGGCGCTCAGGAAGCTGAAGCACCCGAGCCGGTCGCGGAAGATGCGGAGTTTTCTGGACCAATAAGACGGCAACGCCCCCGCGAAAGCAGGGCCTTCGCTCTTCAGCGTCAGGTTGCGGCGGCGCCTCGCGCGCTTCTGTGGAACAAAGCGGCGGAAATCAGCCAAAGCGCCACAAAGCCGCCGCTCAGCATCAGCACGCCCGCCGCGCCCATCGGCTCGATGCGCGCGGTCGCGGGCGCGGTGCCGACCGCCAAAGCGAGGAGCGCCTGCACGCCCGCAACCGCCAGCATGGCCCGCCCCATGCTCTCGGCCCGAAAGCGCGCGGTGAAGGCGCAGGCCGCCGCGGCCGCGACCACGCCGTAAAAGCCCTGATTGACCGGATTGTCCGCTTCGCCGACGATCCCGACCGCCAGGTTCATCCAGACCTGAATCAGGGCGGCGGCGAGCGCGACCGCGGCGCCCGCGCGATAGAAGATGCTTCCCCGACGATTCGACATGGCGGGCCTCCTGCTGAATGTTCCGCCTCGTCTAGCACGGGACGCCGCCGGGCGGATGCGCGCAAGATGGCGATTGCTTGCAGAAATGAAGAAGGCTCCCCATTCCCGCCAATTTCATGTACTTATCCGATTCGGAAAAGCGCCGCGCGGGCGGCGAGGAGGGACGTCACGATGGCCAGGACGCCGTTTGCGAGACTTTCCGCTGCGATGAGCATCGCCGCCTTGCTGGCCGGGACGGCCTTCATCGGGGCGACCGGCGTTTCCGCCGCCCCCGACAAGCAAGCCGACACCAAGGACCCCCGCAATCGCCGGATCTGCCGCACGATCATGCCGAGCGGCTCGCGGCTTACCCAGCGGGTCTGCCGCACGCGAGCGGAATGGGAGGAGGGTCGCTCCAAGACCCAGCAAGGGGTGCTCGACCATCAGCTGCAGGAAACCACGACCTACGCGCAGGATTGACGGGACTGGAAAGGCCGCCGATTGTGCGGTGATGAGGAGAGCGTATCGATGACCACGAAGCCGTTTGCGAGACTTTCCGCCGTGATGGGCGTCGCCGCCCTGCTGGCCGCCACGGCCTTCGTCGGCGCGACAGGCGTTTCCGCCGCCCCCGACAAGCAAGCCGATACCAAGGACCCGCGCAGCCGCCGGGTCTGCCGGACGGTGATGCCGAGCGGCTCGCGGCTCACCACGCGGGTCTGCCGCACCCAGGCCGAATGGGAAGAGGGCCGCTCCAAGACGCAGCAGGGCGTGCTCGACCACCAGATGCAGGAATCGACCACCTACGAGCAGAATCAGCCGGGCGTTTCCTGATCGCGCCGGGGGAGCCGGTCGCCGGGCTCCCCCTCCCGCCAATCTCTTGTACCTACCCGATTCGGAAACGCCGCCGAGCGCGCGGCGAGGAGGAGGCCGAAAATGTCAACGAAGCCGCTGGCGAGACTTTCCTCTGCGATGGGCATCGCCGCCCTGTTGGCCGGGACGGCCTTCCTCGGCGCCACCGGCGTTTCCGCCGCACCCGACAAGCAGGGCGACGCCAAGGATTCTCGCAGCCGCCGGGTCTGCCGGACGGTGATGCCGAGTGGCTCCCGCCTCACCCAGCGGGTCTGCCGCACCCAGGCGGAGTGGGAAGACGGCCGCTCCAAGACCCAGCAAAGCGTGCTCGACAGTCAGATGGGCGACGGCACCACCGTCGAGCAGCTTCAGCCGCCCGTTCCCTGATCGCGCAACCGGGCCTCGGCCCGCTACGCGCGCGCCCTAGTTCCTGCCCTCGCGCACGGCGCTGACCCCGCGGTAGAGCGCCGTGGCGGTCAGCGCGCGCAGCGACTGCAGGTCGACGGTCAGCGTCTCGCTTTCGAGCGTGCAGAGCTCGACCGCGTCGCGCAGCCGCTCGGCCGCCGCGGTTTCGGCGGGGCTGTTGAACGCGCTGAGCGCCAGCGCGCGGGCCGCGGCCGGATTGCGCGCCGCCACGCAGAACCCGAAATCCTCGGACACGTTGAGCGGCGTCATCGTCGAGAGCGCGGCCGCGAGGCGGGTCGCATCGACCTGCGGCATTTCGCTGCGCAGAAAATATTCGGCGAGGCTGCTGACCACGCTGGAGGTGCGGAAGGTGACTTCGATCTCGTCGCGCGAGTGGAGGCAGGTGTCGCGCCCGCCCAGCGCATAGGAGGCGACCCGCGCCTGATCCTCGCTGAGATAGGGCTTGGCGAGCATCTGGCGGGCCCAGTTCGGCCGGGCGCGGGCCAGGCAATAGGAGAGATCGTGAAGCCGCTGCCGCTCAACGGCGCTGTCGGCACTGGGATTGATCGCCACCGCCGGCTGCGCCTGGAGGGACGAGGCGGCGCCGAACGCGAGCAGCGCCGCGAGATAGAGCTTGGCCATGGGCAGTCTCCCGCTTCGATTTCTCCCCATCATGCCCATTTGGCAGCCGAAATAAAGAACTTATCGACGCACCGGCTTCGGCACCGCAGAGAGACGGAAGGCGCGGCGGCGGCAAGAGTCGCCCGCGCGCACTTGACTCCGGCACCGCATTCCCCAAATAGCTTTGAGCCGCGCCGCGTCCCTTCGCCGCGGCCCCACCCGAGATTTGAAGAACATTATGCCTGCTCTGACTTGTCCGACCGATTTCACCGATCACGCGCCGATCAAAACCAACCGCCAGCTCGCCGAAAAATACGGCGTGGGGGAGAAAACCGTCACGCGCTGGCGCAAGGAGACCGGCTGCACCGCCGCGATCCGCCCGTTCGCGACCGCGGCGCTGCCCAAGCAGCTCGTCCCCTCGATCAGCCCGGGCCGGGCCAGCGAGGCCGCGCAATTCCTCCGCAAGACTCACCGACCGGTCTATCACCGGATCATCGAGGGCAAGGAATATCGCGGCCAATATGTCGTCGGCACCCAGGTGCTGAACGAGGACGAAGTGATCGCGCTGGCCGAGGAAAAGGGCTTCGAAGCCTATAACAGGCTGTTCGATTTCGCGGGTTAAGCCGCGCTTGCGTAGCGCGGAGCGCTAGGCACGCAGACGGCTTGATCCCCGGCCCGAGTTCACACGCTGTGCTGCGCACTGCGCACGGGCGCTTCGGCGTAAACCCCCTCTTTACCCCCCTTAAGCTAAAGCAGGCCTCAACAGACGCGCCGATCACGCGTCTTCGGAGGTTTCGGATGGCTTCAGTATCGGTGGACAGCGCAGGCCGCGCGCGAACGGGCGATCTCCTCCTCGCCGCGGTCGCCGAGCAGGGCAGCGCCACTCATGCCTGGGTCGGCAGCGAATCGCTGAAGAGCGGAGCCGATTCGGCGCGAAACCTCGCCGACGCGGTCCATTTCCTCTGCGCCCTGCACGGCCGCCATCCCGGCATCGTCGATCTCGCCGCGGGCCGCGCCCTCGAACTGGTGGCGCGCGAATGGCTCGCCGCCGCCACCGACGCGATGACCGCCGAGCGCGCCCATCTCACCCGGCTCTCGGTCGCCGCCGGGCCGATCCCCTCCACGCCGGGCGGCGCCGGCAGCGAGACCGCGATTCTCGCGCAGCGCAGCGCGCTCGCCACGCTGGCGCAATCGGACCGCAAGGGCTGCGCGCTCGGCGCCGCGATCGCCTTCGCCGCCGATTGGGCCGCGATCCGGCCGCTGCTCGACGCCGCCGGCCGGAAATTCGGCCTCACCCTGCCCCCGTCCCGCCTCGGCGACCGCGAAACCCTCCGCACCGTCAGCGACGACGCGGTCCAGGCCGAGCGCGCCGTCCTGTTCGGCGCGCAGCAGCTGGCGCTTCAGCACCGGGCGCTGTGGGACCTGCTCGAGGCCCGCGCCCAGGCGCGCCGCGACTGCTGAGCGGCTTGCGCGGGCGGGCCACGGCCCATATGCCCCTTTGCATGCGCTTCGAAGGCACCAAATCCTATGTCGCGACCGAGGACCTGAAAGTCGCGGTCAATGCCGCGGTCACCTTGCGGCGCCCTCTGCTCGTCAAAGGCGAGCCGGGAACGGGCAAGACAGTGCTCGCGCACGAAATCGCCGAGGCGATCGGCGCGCCGCTGATCGAATGGCACGTCAAATCGACGACCAAGGCGCACCAGGGGCTGTACGAATAGGATGCGGTGGCGCGGCTGCGCGACGGGCAGCTCGGCGACGAGCGCGTTCACGACATTTCCAACTATATCAAGCGCGGCAAGCTCTGGGAGGCGTTCACCGCGCCCGAGCTGCCGGTGCTGCTGATCGACGAGATCGACAAGGCCGACATCGAATTCCC
>DATINU010000069.1:0-3228 GCA_035473955.1 Allosphingosinicella sp. | reverse complement strand
CGGCGCCGTCGCCAGCGCGATCGGCGAACGCCTGCACCGACTGGCCGCTTCCGGCCAGGTGCTGGTCGTCACCCACAGCCCGCAGGTCGCCGCGCGCGGCGCCACCCATCTGCTGATCGAAAAGAGCCATGACGGCCTCGTCACCCGCACCGGCGTCCACCGCCTCGACGAAGGCCCACGCCGCGAGGAGATCGCCCGGATGCTCTCGGGCGCCGAAGTCACCGACGAGGCGAGGGCGCAGGCGAGCCGCCTGCTGGAGGCCGCCTGATGGCCGAAGCCGCCCGCTCCTGGCCCGCGCAGGCCGGCGCGATGCTGCTGATCGGCGTTGCGGGTCTGCTCGTTTTCATGGCGGGCATCGCGATCGTCTTCGTGCTGCCGATCACCTTGGTGTTCGTCGCCATGGGCTATGAAATCGGCCCGGCGGCGGGGATCGGCAACTGGTTCTTCATCCTCTGGTTCCCGCTCGCCTTCGCCGCCTGCTTCTATCTGCTGGTCGCGGGCTTCGAGGCGGTAAGTACGCCGCGCCTCGGCATCGTCTCGCGTATGGTCGGCGTCGCGCTCCTCGCCTTCTTCACCTTTCCGCCCTTCCTGTTCCCGCTGCCATGACCTCCTAGCCTTCTCCCGCTTGCGGGAGAGGGTTGGGTGAGGGCCATCTTCTTGTTAACGCACGGCCATGGGAGTCGTCCGCCGAACCGTCAGCCCGCATGCGGCGCCATTGCGACAACGAGCCACGGATGCCGAAACCGCGCTATGGTTCGAACTGCGGGGGCGACGTCTTGAAGGATTCAAATTCAAGCGCCAATGGACCCTCGGCCCCTACATTGTGGACTTATGCTGTTGGGAAAGGCGGCTGGTCGTGGAAATGGATGGCGGTCAGCATTCTGCAGAAGTCGATGCGCGCCGGACCTGCCGGCTCGTGGCGGAAGGCTACCGGGTCCTCCGGTTCTGGAACGATGACGTGCTGGCGAACATGGACGGCGTGCTCCAGTCGATTCTCTCTGCCCTGAAAGAAGAAGACCCTCACCCCAGCCTTCTCCCGCAAGCGGGAGAGGGGGCGGGAGGGGCAGCATGACTGACGCCGAAGCCGCCGAGCGCCTGGAAGTCCTCGCCCGCGAGATCGCGCGGCACAATGCGCTCTATCATACCGAGGATGCGCCCGAGCTTTCGGACGCGGATTATGATGCGCTGGTGCGGGAGAATGCGGCGCTGGAGGCGGAATTTCCGCAATTGGTGCGGGCGGACAGCCCGTCGCGCAGCGTCGGTGCCGCGCCGGCGGCGCATCTTTCCAAGGTCCGCCACGCCTTGCCGATGCTCAGCCTCGACAATGCGTTCAGCGAGGAGGAGGTGGGCGATTTCCTGGGCCGGGTCCGCCGCTTCCTGAACCTCGCCGAGGATGCCGAGATCGCGCTTACCGCCGAGCCCAAGATCGACGGCCTCTCCTGCTCGCTGCGCTACGAGAAAGGCGTACTGAAGCAGGCGGCGACGCGGGGCGACGGCACGACGGGCGAACTCGTCACCGCCAATGTCGCGACCATCGGCGACATCCCGCAAAGGCTGTCGGACGAAGCGCCGGACGTGTTCGAGATTCGAGGCGAGGTCTATATGGCCAAGGCCGATTTCGCCGCGTTGAACGCCCGCTTGCTCGCGGAAGCCGAGGATCCCGCAAAAGCCCGGCAGTTCGCCAACCCCCGCAATGGTGCGGCGGGCTCGCTGCGCCAAAAGGACCCCGCGGTGACAGCCTCGCGGCCGCTTAGATTCTATGCCCATGGCTGGGGCGAGGTTTCGGCGCTCCCCGCCGAAACCCAGTTCGACGTGATGCGGGCCATCAAAAGCTGGGGCGTGCCGATCGCCGAGGATCTAAAGCGCGTCACCGATGTCGCCGCGCTGATCGCCCATTACCGCGCGATCGAGGCGAAGCGCGCCGATCTGCCCTTCGATATCGACGGCGTCGTCTACAAGATCGACCGGCTGGATTGGCAGGAACGGCTCGGTTTCGTCTCGAAGGCGCCGCGCTGGGCGCTCGCGCATAAATTCCCGGCCGAGAAGGCGGAGACGATGCTGGAGGCGATCGACATCCAGGTCGGCCGCACCGGCAAACTGACCCCCGTGGCGCGGCTGATGCCGGTCGGCGTGGGCGGCGTCACTGTCACCAACGCGACGCTCCACAATGCCGACGAGATCGCGCGCCTCGGGGTTCGCGTCGGCGACCGCGTCCGCATCCAGCGTGCCGGCGACGTGATCCCGCAGGTGCTGGAGAATCTGACGCCGGACGAAAAGCGCCCCGCCTACGTCTTCCCGGACAAATGCCCCGAATGCGGCTCGGATGCGGTGCGCGAGGAAGGCGAGGTGGATATACGCTGTACGGGCGGGCTGATCTGCCCGGCCCAGCGGGTCGAGCGCCTCCGCCATTTCGTCAGCCGCCACGCGCTCGACATCGAGGGGCTCGGCATCACCCATATCGAAAGCTTCTTCCGCGACGGCATCCTGCAATCGCCCGCGGATATCTTCACGCTGAAGAAGGAGGACCTGCTCGCCCGCGAACGCTGGGCAGAGATTTCCGCGCAGAATCTGATCGACGCGATCGACGCGAAGCGAACGCCGCCGCTCGACCGCTTCCTGTTCGCGCTCGGCATCCGTCATGTCGGCGAGGTCACCGCCCGCGATCTCGCCCGCCGCTATGCGAGTTGGACCGCCTTCATGGCGATGATCGAGGATGCGCTGGCGCTGCGCCGCGACACCGCGAAGCTGGAGGGCGAGGAGGAGAAGAAGTTCCTCCAGCGGCGCAACAAGGCGGTGGTCGAGGCGGTGGGCACGGCCAATATCGGTCCCGAGGTCGCCAATGCCTTGCTCGATTTCTTCGAGGAGGCGCATAATCGCGAGGTGCTGGCCGCGATCTTCGCCGCCGGGGTGGCGCCCGCCGATCTGATCCACGAGGTCCGCGCCTCGCCGGTCACCGGCCAGACCATCGTCTTCACCGGCAGCCTCGAAGCGCTCTCGCGCGACGAGGCGAAGGCGCAGGCGGAAAGCCTCGGCGCCAAGGCGGCGGGCTCGGTTTCGGCCAAGACCGATCTGGTCGTCGCCGGCCCCGGCGCGGGCTCGAAGCTGAAGAAGGCGGAGGAACTCGGCATCGAGGTGATCAGCGAAGCGGACTGGCTCGCCATCGTGCGCGAAGCGGGCGGCTGATTTCGCGCGCGGCGGCGTTCGTGCTATGCCTCCGGCGGGCTCTGA
>DATINU010000068.1:0-3930 GCA_035473955.1 Allosphingosinicella sp. | reverse complement strand
GCCGGGCGCCATGGCGGCAGTGATGTGTCCGTCCTTGCGCGCCCAGCCGACGCCCCAGCGCTCGAGCTCGCGAATGCACTCAGGCGCTTGCTCGCAGACCAGCCGCGCCAGCGTCTCGTCGCACAGCCCGCGGCCCGCCGCGATGGTGTCGTCGTAATGGTGTTGCCAGCTATCGGGCGTTTCTTCGCCGAGCGCGACCGCCACCGTCATCTGCGCCATTACGGTGGCGCCGCCGCGGCCGATCAGGCTGCGGTCGGCCAGCAGCACCTGGGCGCCGCCGCGCGCCGCTTCGATCGCCGCATACATGCCGGCGGCGCCGGCGCCGATCACTAGCACATCGGTCTCGACCTGCATCGGTTCGGTCATGGCGCGGCCTGCGTTGCAAAAGCCGCCGCGAGGCGGGCAGCGAATTGCCGCTCCATGTTCTTGGCCTTGGCGCGCAGCACCGGTTGCCCGAGGCTGCCGAGCTTTCCGGTCAGCGCCGCTTCCACTTCATAGGCGATGTGAGTTTCGCCGCCGGCTTCGGTCAGCGTGGTGCGCGACGTCGCCGTCAGCCGGCCGACGATGCCGAGCGGCGCGCCTTCGACCTTGGCGTCGATCTGGCGCGGCTCATCGACGCGCACCACCTGGACCGTGACCTTGAAGGCGAATTTCATGTAGGCGACCTTGGTCTCGAATACCGCCGCGTAGGTGTCGGGCGCGGTTTCCTGCAGGTCGCGCACGCCCTCGACGCAGGACGCGAAAAAGCGCGCATCGCGCACCGCTTTGTAGACCGCAGCGCGCGGCGCCTTGACCGTCAGTTCGCCGGAAAAATTCATCGGGTTTCCGTCGTCTCCGCCTGGGCCTGCTTTCCCCCGGATGCGGGGAGACCTAAATCTATCACACACTCGCCTTGAGCAGTGACGCGAGCGGGCGGCCCGGATCGGCGAGCGCGGCCGGGTCGAGCTTGATGCGGCGCTCGATCAGGCGGCGCGCGGCGGCGAGATCGCGCTGCGCGTTGATGCCCATGGCGTAGACCAGCATGCCGCCGGCGATGTCGAACACCAGCAGGCTTTTGCCCGGCAGCGGCCGGCGGATGCGCTCGTCCGGCTGCGGCGGCGGCCAGCCGACGCCCTGAATGTAGAGATCGTACTGCTCCGACCAGAACGACGGCACCGGGTGGTAAGCCTCGCTGCGGCCCGCGGCATTGCGGCCGGCGACGACGCCCTGGTCCTGGGCGTGCCGCCAGTTCTCCAGGCGCACGAGGCCATGCGGCGCCGGGAAGCGGACCGCGTCGCCGGCGGCGAAAATCGCCGGGTCCGAGGTGCGGCACTGCTCGTCGACCACGATGCCCTGGTCGGCGGCGAGCCCGGCGGCGGCGGCGAGCGTATCGTTTGGTTTGACGCCGGTGCCGACGACGACGAGATCGGCGGCGATGGTTTCGCCGGAAGCGGTGGTGATGGCGATCGCGTCGGCGGCGGCGCGCACGGCGGTGATGGTCGTGCCGGTGCGCAGGTCGATGCCGCGGCTGCGGTGTTCGGCGGCGATGAACGCTGAAGTCTCTTCATCGCAGACCCGGGCGAGGATGCGCGGTGCGACTTCCAGCACCGTGGTCCTGACGCCAAGCTCCGCGGCCGAGGCGGCGGCTTCGAGGCCGATCAGCCCGCCGCCGACCACCACGAGGTGCCGGCATTGGCGCAGCGCCGCCGCCAGCGCCCGCGCATCCGCCTCGGTGCGCAAATAGTGGACGCGCTCCATGCCGAGCGGCAGTTGCGGCAATTCGCGCACCAGCGATCCGGTGGCAAGCACCAGCGCGTCGTAGCGATAGCGCTCTCCCGCCGCGGTGACGACCTCGCGCGCGGCGCGATCGATCGCGGTGCAGAGCGCCGTGTGGGCCAGCACGACGCTATGCGCCGCCGTGCCGCCGCGACCGGCGATCGGCGCGTGCTCCGGCAGCGCCTTGCCGGTGAGCACTGCCTTGGACAGCGGCGGCTTCTCGTACGGCTCGCAGGCCTCGTCGGTCAGTAGCGTGACGGCGGCGGCCGGATCGGTGCGCTTGGCCTCGATGGCGGCAAACACGCCGGCCGGGCCGCCGCCGATCACGACTATGCTGCGTGGGTCCGGCATGCTGTGCCGCGGGCCGCGCTCAGGCGCGCAGCGCCGTGAGCATGTCCTTGATGTATTCGTCGGCGCTCGAAATCACGAGCATCATGGCGTGCGGGCGCAATTGCGCCAGCATCTTCGACAGCGTCTCGTCGCTCGACGACGCGCCGCCGAGCACCAAGGCCGTGGTCATGACGTGTTTGACGCTGCACGCCTCGCCGATCAGCGAAGCCGCGGCGGCGTTCTGCCCCGCGGTCGCCACCATGACCACGAGATCGGCGGCGTTGACCTCGTCGACCAGGTCCTTGGTGCGGCCGGCGAGATCGTTGAGCCAGCCGCCTATCGAGAAGCGCTCGCCCGGCCGCGGCGCGCCGGAGAACGCCGAGGCGGTGAGGAAGCTGGCGCGCTGCCACGGCGCCGCTGCCAGCTCCTTGACGACGCGCTCGCTCGGCGCGTCGAGCGCGATCACCTTGACGGCGCGCGGCTGCGAATTCGGGGCGTCGATGCGGAATCTGGCCTCCGCCGCCGAACTCATCCGGGCCGATTCGCTTTCCATCTTCGAACTCCCTGGAGCGCCCTGCTGGTTATAGCCCGTTGCGGAGGATATTTCATTGTCGGCGCCGTCCGCTATAACGGCGCTCCGTTCGACCGGAAAGCGGCAAAAAAGGCTCCAGCCATGCGCATCGAGCTCTGCAGCACCGCCGACGTCGCGCCCGGCGAGGCGCGCAAGGTGGAGACCGAAGGGCTGACGCTGGCGGTGTTCAACGTCGGCGGCGAATACTTCGTCACCGACGACCTGTGCACGCACGGGCCGGGCTCGCTGTCGGAAGGCTACATCGAGGACGACGTGGTCGAGTGCAACTTCCACAACGGCCAGTTCAATATCCGCACCGGCGAAGTGGTCTCGCCGCCCTGCATGGTGGCGATCAAGACCTATCCGGTGCTGGTGGTCGACGACAAGGTCACGATCGAGGCGTGAGGCGCCGCGCCCCGCGGCAGGCCGTTTCGGATCGCTGCATCATCCATCGGCGGACGATACCGAAGCTGCGGGCATCATTGGGCCGCGGCCCATCCGGCATCGCGCCGCGACGTTTTGCAGTTGACGAAGCCCGCCGCGAACGCTTGTTTGCCGCCAACAAGTTTTCAGGAGGATCGCACCGATGGACAGAACCAGGCCGCCGTTCCGCGCCGATGTGGTCGGCAGCATTTTGCGCACCGCGCCGCTCAAAGAGGCGCGGGCCAAGCGGGAGAAGGGCGAGATCAGCGCCGCCCAACTCACCGAGATCGAGAACCGGGAGATCGAGAAGATCATCGACAAGCAGCAACAGGTCGGGTTGAAGGTCGCGACCGACGGCGAATTCCGCCGCTCGTGGTGGCATTTCGATTTCTACGGCATGCTCGACGGCGTCGAAATCTACGAGCTCGATCACGGCATCCAGTTCCAGGGCGTGCAGACCAAGCCGCGCAGCATCCGCATCCACGGCAAGCTCGGCTTCTCCAGTCACCCGATGCTGGAGCATTTCAAGTTTCTCAAAGCCCACACCCGGGTGATGCCGAAGATGTGCATTCCGAGCCCGGCGACGCTGCACTTTCGCCTCGAGCCGAACGCCGTCACCACCCGCGAATATGCCGACCGCGACGCCATCTTCGACGATCTCGGCCAGGCCTACGCCAAGGTGGTGAAGGCCTTTTACGAGGCGGGCTGCCGCTATCTGCAGTTCGACGACACCGCCTGGGCCTATCTGTGCTCCGACGTCGAAATGAAGAAGGCGAAGGAGCGCGGCATGAACACCGCGACCATTGCCGACGACTACACGCGGGTCATCAACGAATCGATCAAGGACAAGC
>DATINU010000067.1:0-3429 GCA_035473955.1 Allosphingosinicella sp. | reverse complement strand
GCCGAGTTTGCCGGGCTGTCCCTGATCATGGGCATTACCCTGCGGGACTTGGTGGGCGCCGCCGACGCCACATATGTCCGGCCGTTCGTCTATTCGACGATCTGGACGCTCTATTTGCTCAACTCGCGCCGGGTCGCCCATACCTATGAGAAGAGCCCGGTGCCGGAGGGCATCGCCGAGGTTTTCCAATAGAACCCGCATGGGGCGAAGGCGCCGCAGCGTGTGCTCTGAACCGTGCACCTGCTAGTTTCCCTCAATAAGGCCGGCTTGTAATGTAGGATTTGTCCCCTCATGCTCGTCACGATTCGCTCGAGCAGCGCAGTTGGGCTCATTCCCATCGTCCAAGGACCCTCCATGGCTGCGCGTCAACGCGCCCTGTTGAGAATAAAGGATTTTCTATCCGATTCCGCGTGACTTTCGTGACCTTCAGCAGGGTCGGGCAAAACGGTGCGCAGGTGTCAACTTTGTCAACTTAACCGGCCTTCACCCTGCCCGCGCCTTCGGCTAGAGCTTCCTTCCGATGAGTGCCGAGCAAGCCGCCCAGCGTATCACCCTTCGCCGCCCGGCCGGCGGTTCGGGGCGCATTCTCGGTTTCGTCCGGCGGCAGTGGAAGAAGCGCTGGGTGAAGCTCGTGGGGATCGTCCTGTCGCTCCCCTTCTTCCTCTACGGCGTGCTCTGGTTCACCTTCGCCCGCAACCTGCCCTCGGCCGAGGCCCTGCTCAGCTACCAGCCGGTGCTGCCCACCTATGTGCGCGACGTGAACGGCGCGCCGGTGCAGGCCTTCGCCCGCGAACGGCGCGTGCAGCTGACCTATGACGAATTCCCGGCCCGGCTGATCAACGCCTTCCTCGCGGCCGAGGACCGGACCTTCTTCCGCCACGGCGGCATCGACTATCCGGGCCTCGCCGGCGCGGTGTTCGACTATGTTTCGAAGGCCGGCAGCGGCGACCGCGCGGTGGGCGGCTCGACGATCACCCAGCAGGTCGCCAAGATCTTCTTCACCGGCAACGAATATTCGGTGACCCGGAAGATCCGCGAGGCCTTCCTCGCCCGGCGGATCGAATCGGCGCTTTCCAAGGAGCAGATCCTCGAACTCTACCTCAACCAGATCTTCCTCGGGCGGAACGCCTATGGGGTGCAGGCGGCGGCGCGGGCCTATTTCGACAAGGACGTCGCCCAGCTGACGATCGCGGAATGCGCCTTTCTCGCCATCCTGCCGAAGAGCCCCTCCAATTACGACCCCCTCCGCCATCACGACCGGGCGCTGCAGCGGCGGAATTTCGTGCTCGCCGAGATGCTGCGCAACGGCTTCATCACCAGCGCCCAGCATGACGAGGCGGTCGCCCAGCCGCTGGCGACGGTGCGCGGCGGCGGCGGCAGCAACCTCAACGCCGGCGGCTATTTCATGGAAGAAGTCCGCCGCACCCTGATCGCCCGCTACGGCGAGGACGCCGCGCGCGGGCCGAACAGCGTCTATGCCGGCGGCCTCTGGGTCCGCTCCTCCTACGATCCGCGCATGCAGCAGGCGGCCGAGACGGCGCTGCGCGACGGCCTGCAACGCTATGAGCGCGGCCGCGGCTGGCGCGATCCCGGGCTCACCATCGACCTCTCGCGCGATTGGCGCTCGCAACTCGCGCTCGCGCCGCTCGGCCAGGGCTATCCGGAATGGCGAGCGGCCGTGGTCCTTTCCAAGGAAGGCGGCAGCGCGGCACTGGGCTTCGCCGACGGCAGCAACGGGACGATGAGCGCCGGCGCCGCCTCGATGCCGCGGCGCGGCACGGGCGGCTCGGCCTTCGACGCGCTCCGCCCCGGCGCGGTGATCGCGGTCGAGCGGGAAGGCGACGGCTGGAGCCTTCGCTCCATCCCCGAAATCTCCGGCGGCATGGTGGTCGAGGAGGTGGCGACGGGCCGGATCTTCGCGATGCAGGGCGGCTTCGACGTGCGCGGCGGCGGCGGCTTCAACCGCGCCACCCAGGCGCTTCGCCAGCCGGGCTCCACCTTCAAGCCGATCGTCTATTCGGCCGCGCTCGACAACGGCATGACCCCGGCCTCGATCATCATTGACGGGCCGTTCTGCGCCAATCAGGGCACGCCGAGCCAGAAATGCTTCCGCAATTTCGGCGGCAGCGCCGGGGCCGGGCCGCAGACGATGCGCTGGGGCCTCGAACAATCGCGCAACCTGATGACGGTGCGGACCGCCAACCAGATCGGCATGAACAATGTCGTGCGCCGCGCGCGGCTGATGGGGGTTGGCGACTACCGGCCCTATCTCGCCATCTCGCTCGGCGCCGGCGACACCACGGTGACCCGGATGGTCAACGCCTTCGCCATGTTCGCCAATCAGGGCCGGGCGCTGACCCCGAGCCTGATCGACTATATCCAGGACCGCAGCGGCCGCGTCATCTGGCGCGCCGATACCCGGCCCTGCGACGGCTGCAACGCCCCCGATTGGGACGGGCGGCCGATGCCGCGCCCGCCGCTTCGCACCCGCCAGATCGTCGATCCGATGACCGCCTTCCAGATCGTCCACATCCTGGAAGGCGTCGTGCTGCGCGGGACCGCGACCATCCTGCGCGATCTCAACCGGCCCCTGTTCGGCAAGACCGGGACGACTTCGGGCCCGACCAACGTCTGGTTCATCGGCGGCTCGCAGCAGATCGTCGCCGGCGTCTATATGGGCTTCGATCGGCCGCGATCGATGGGCGGCTATGCCCAGGGCGGCACGCTCGCCGCGCCGATCTTCCGCCAGTTCGCCCGCACCGCCTTCGAAGGCATGCCGGTCCTTCCGTTCCGCGCGCCGACCGGCATCCGCATGGTCGCGATCGACCGGCGTTCCGGGCGGCGGGCGTTCGGGGTCTGGCCGGGCACCGACCCGCGCGCCGGCGTGATCTGGGAGGCGTTCAAGCCCGAAAGCGAGCCGCGGCGCACCGCCGAAACCGAGGAAATCGATCCCAATGCGCGGCGCGAGACCCGGCGGACGACGACCAGTACGAGCGACCGGCGCGAAAGCGAGTTCTTGCAAAATCAGGGCGGTATTTACTAACCCCCGCCCAAGCCATTCAAAGGACAAGATATGCGCGCCGAAGCGCAAGCCTCTATCGACCAGATCGGGTCGGCCCTCGACCTCCTGCGCCGGTTCCTCGATTGGGACCGGGCGCTGAAGCGGCTCGACGAGCTCAACGCGAAGGTCGAGGATTCGACGCTCTGGGACGATCCCAAGGCCGCGCAGACGGTGATGCGCGAGCGCCGCCGCCTCGACGAAGCGATCGGCGCGACCCGCGCGATCGAGAAGGAACTCGCCGACACCGTCGAGCTGATGGAGATGGCCGAGGCCGAGGGCGACGATGGCCTGGTCGACGACGCGGTCACGTCGCTCGCCGAGCTGGCCGAGCGCACCGAGAAGGACAAGGTCGCGGCGCTGCTCGCGGG
>DATINU010000066.1:0-19269 GCA_035473955.1 Allosphingosinicella sp. | reverse complement strand
GCTGGGCGCCCGGCGATCCGATCCGGATGAGCGGCCCCGCGACCCACGTCTTCACCGGCGAGCTCGACTGATGGGCGGGCCGGAGATCATCACCCTCGGCTGCCGGCTGAATGCCGCCGAGAGCGAGGCGATGCGGATGCTCGCCGCAGGCGAGGAGAATCTCGTCATCGTCAACAGCTGCGCCGTCACCAACGAGGCGGTCCTCCAGACCCGCCAGGCGATCCGCAAGGCCAAGCGGGCGCGCCCCGGCGCGCGGGTGCTCGTCACCGGCTGCGCAGCCCAGGTCGAGCCCGAGACGTTCGCGGCAATGCCCGAGGTGGACCGGGTGCTCGGCAATCGGGAGAAGTTCGATTTCCGCTCGTTCCTGCCCGCGGCGGAGAAGGTTCGCGTCTCCGATATCATGGCGGTGCGGGAGACGGCGCCGCATCTCGTCACCGGTTTTGCGGAGCGGGCGCGGGCCTTCGTCGAGGTGCAGAATGGCTGCGACCATCGCTGCACCTTCTGCATCATCCCATATGGCCGCGGGAACAGCCGCTCGGTGCCGGCGGGGCTGGTGATCGAGCGGATCAAGGCGCTGGTGGACGAAGGCTTCCGCGAGGTGGTGCTGACCGGCGTGGACGTGACCAGCTACGGCCCGGACCTGCCGGGCGCGCCGACGCTCGGCGCCTTGATCGAGCGCATCCTGAAGCATGTGCCGGAATTGCCGCGCCTGCGCCTCTCCTCGCTCGACTGCATCGAGCTGGACGAGCGCCTGTTCGAGCTGGCCACGAGCGAGCCGCGTTTCATGCCGCACCTCCATATGAGCTTCCAGGCCGGCGACGACATGGTGCTGAAGCGGATGAAACGGCGGCATAGCCGGGCGGACGCGGTCGAGACCGTGGCGCGGCTGAAGGCGAAGCGGCCGGAGATCGCGATCGGCGCGGATCTGATCGCGGGATTTCCGACGGAGACCGAGGAGATGCATGCGAATTCGCTGCGTCTCGTCGAAGAATGCGGGATCGTGATGGGGCACATCTTCCCCTTCTCGCCGAAGCGTGGCACCCCGGCGGCCCGCATGCCCCAGGTTCCACCTCCGCTTGCCAAGCACCGCGCCCGCCGTTTGCGGGAGGCGTGCGCGGGCCAGCGGGCGACGTGGCTGGAGCGGCTGGTCGGGACGACGCAGCTTGTGTTGGTGGAGAGAGACGGCATGGGCCATGCCGAGAATTTCGCGCCGGTCCGCGTCCCGGGCGAGGCCGGGCGGATCGTGGAGGCAAGAATCAGCGGAATCGAAAATGACATGCTGATCGGAGCAGCGACGTGAGCGACTCCTCCTGGTTCGAGCGCATGCGTCAGGGTTTTCGCAAGACCTCCGACCGGCTCGGCGATAATCTCACCGGTCTGATCTCGAAGTCGGCGCTCGACGAGGCGACGCTGGACGGGATCGAGGAGGCCTTGGTCGCCTCCGACCTGGGGCCGACGACGGCGGCCAAGGTTCGCGCCCGGCTCGGCTCCGAACGGTTCGAGCGGGGCCTCACCGAAGATGCGGTGCGGGCGATCGTGGCCGAGGAGTTGGAGAAAATCCTCGCCCCCGTCGCCGAGCGGCTGGAGATCGACGCTTTTCCGCGGCCGCAGGTGATCCTCGTCGTCGGGGTCAACGGCTCGGGCAAGACCACGACCATCGCCAAGCTCGCCCACCTTTTCATGGAACAGGATTATTCGGTGCTGCTCGCCGCCGGCGACACTTTCCGGGCCGCGGCGATCGACCAGCTCAAGATCTGGGCCGATCGCGCCGGCGTGCCGGTGATAGCCGGCCCTGAGGGCTCGGACAGTTCGGCGATCGTATTCGACGGGGTGAAGAAGGCGACGGCCGAAGGCATCGACGTGCTGATCGTCGATACGGCCGGGCGGCTGCAGAACAAGAAGGATCTGATGGACGAGCTCGCTAAGATCCGGCGCGTGCTGGGACGGCTCAATCCCGCCGCGCCGCATGACGTGGTGCTCGTGCTCGACGCGACGATCGGCCAGAACACGCTCGCGCAGATCGAGGTGTTTCGCGAAGTGGCGGGCGTCACTGGGCTGGTCATGACCAAGCTGGACGGGACGGCGCGCGGCGGCGTCCTTGTCGCGGCGGCCGACACCTACGGCCTGCCGCTCCACGCGATCGGCGTCGGCGAGGGAATGGACGATCTCAGGCCCTTCGATGCGGCCGAAGCGGCGCGCGCGATCGCGGGAGTGGCTTCATGATGACCGAGACCCGCCCCCCTGCCCCAGCCCAGCCCAGGGCGCCGCACGGCCTCGCCAATTTCGCGCTCGATTTCGGGCCGCTGCTGGCATTCTTTCTCTCCTACAAAATCGCCCAGAGCTATGTGCCGACCGCGTTCGGCGCGACCATGGTCGGTACGGTCGTCTTCATGATGGCGATCCTGATCGCGATGGGGATTTCGCTGGGCGTCTACCGCCGCGTTTCGCCGATGATGTGGATTTCGGCGGTGCTCGTGGTCGGCTTCGGCGGGCTCACGCTCTGGTTTCACGACGCGCGCTTCATCCAGCTGAAGCCGACCCTTATCTACACCGGCTTCGCGGCCCTATTGTTCGGCGGGCTGCTCGCAGGCAAGCCGTTGCTCAAATATGTGTTCGGTCCGGTGTTCGAGGGGCTTTCCGAGCTAGGGTGGCGGAAGATTTCGCGCAACTGGGCCTGGTTCTTCGCCGCCATGGCAGTGCTGAACGAGGTACTTCGCTACAATCTTTCGTTCGAGACGTGGCTGACGGTGAAGGTCTGGGGAGTGACCCTGCTCGCCTTCGTCTTCGGCGCGTGCAACATTCCGATGCTGCTCCGCCACGGCCTCACCATCGCCGATCCCGAACCGACCCCCCCGCCCACCGCCTGAAGGAAAATCATGGCTGCCGTCATTTCCATCCAAGGGCTCAGCAAGACCTACAAGGGCGGCCTCCAGGCGCTGAAGACGGTCTCGCTCGAGATCGAGAAAGGCGAGATTTTCGCGCTGCTGGGCCCGAACGGCGCCGGCAAGACGACGCTCATCTCGATCGTCTGCGGGATCGTGACGCCCACCACGGGCACGGTGAGCGTCGATGGCGCCGACATTATCCGCGATTACCGCGCCGCGCGGACCAGCATCGGCCTGGTGCCGCAGGAGCTGCACACCGACGCCTTCGAAAGCGTGATCGCGACCGTGACCTTCAGCCGCGGCCTGTTCGGCAAGCCGCCCAATCCGGCGCATATCGAGAAGATTCTCAGGGAGCTTTCGCTCTGGGACAAGCGCAAGGCGAAGATCATGGAGCTTTCGGGCGGCATGAAGCGCCGCGTGATGATCGCCAAGGCGCTCAGCCACGAACCCGAAATCCTGTTCCTCGACGAGCCGACCGCGGGCGTCGACGTCGAGCTTCGCCGCGACATGTGGAACCTCGTCCGGCAGCTGCGCGAGAGCGGCGTCACCATCATCCTCACCACCCATTATATCGAGGAGGCCGAGGAGATGGCCGACCGGGTGGGCGTGATCAGCCACGGCGAACTGATCATCGTCGAGGAGAAGACCAGCCTGATGAAGAAGCTCGGCAAGAAGGAGCTGACGCTGAACCTCAGCGAGGTGATGGAGGCGATTCCCGCCGAGCTTTCGGACTGGGATCTCGCCCTTCGGGCCGAGGGTCATGAATTGCTCTACGTCTTCGATGCCAATGCGGAGAAGACGGGCGTGCCCTCCTTGCTCCGGAAAATGAGCGACCTCGGCATCGGCTTCAAGGATCTGCACACGAAGCAAAGCTCGCTTGAGGACATCTTCGTGAGCCTGGTACACCGGAAAGACGCGGCATGACCTTCAACCTCTACGGCACCTGGGCGATCTACCGCTTCGAGATGGCGCGGGCGCTGCGCACGCTCTGGCAGAGCCTCGTAACGCCGGTGATCACCACCTCGCTCTATTTCGTCGTGTTCGGCGCCGCGATCGGGAGCAACATCCAGGCGAGCGCCACGGGTGGAGTGCCCTATGGCGCTTATATAGTCCCGGGGCTGATCATGCTCTCGCTGTTCACGCAGAGCATTTTCAACGCCAGCTTCGGCATCTTCTTCCCGAAATTCACCGGCACGATCTACGAATTGCTCTCCGCCCCGATCTCGCCGTTCGAGACGGTGATCGGCTATGTCGGTGCTGCGGCGACCAAATCGATCGTGCTCGGCCTCATCATCCTGATCACGGCCGCCTTCTTCGTGCCGATCCGGATCGATCACCCCTTCTGGATGGTCGCCTTCCTGGTGCTGATCGCGGTGACCTTCTGCCTGTTCGGCTTCATCATCGGCATCTGGGGGCAGAATTTCGAGCAGATCCAGTTCATCCCGATGCTGATCGTGACCCCGCTCACCTTCCTCGGCGGCGCCTTCTATTCGGTCTCGATGCTCGGCGAGCCGTGGCGGACGATCACCCACTTCAATCCGGTTGTCTATCTTATCGAGGGCTTCCGCTGGAGCTTCTACAGCACCACCGATATCGGCGTCGGCATCAGCCTCGCCGCGACGCTCGGCTTCTTCTTCCTTTGCCTCGCGATCGTCTGGTGGATGTTCCGGACGGGCTATAGGCTGAAGACCTAGGCGACCTCCTTCGCCTGCTGGTCCGCGCGCGCGGCGCCTTCGCCGTCGAGGTTTCGCGCCACGAACTCCCAGTTCACGATGTTGCCGAGCACGGTCTCGGCGAATTTGGGGCGCTCGTTGCGATAGTCGATATAATAAGCGTGCTCCCACACATCGAGGGTGAGCAGCGGCTTCATCCCGTCATGGACCACCGGCGTATCGGCGTCGTGGAGCGAGGTGATCTTGAGGGCGCCGCCGTCGAGCACCAGCCAGGCCCACCCGCTGGCGAAATGCGCGACCGCCTCCTCCTTGAGCTTGGCGAGCAGCTGATCGGTGCCGCCGAAGCCGTCCTCGATCATCGCCGCGAGCTTGCCGGCGGGCTGCTGCCCTTCGGGCGCGGCAAGGCATTGCCAGAAGAAGCTGTGGTTCCAGTGCTGCGCCGCATTGTTGAAGAGCTTCTTGTCGCCCTTCTCCCTCGCGTGCCGGATCAGCCCGGTGAGCGAGGCATCGGCGAGGCTGGTCTGGCCGACCAGTTCGTTGGTCTTGTCGACATAGGCCTTGTGATGCTTGCCATGATGGAAATCGAGCGTCTCGGCCGACATATGCGGAGCGAGCGCGTCCTTGGCGAAGGGCAGATCGGGAAGCGTGAAAGCCATCGGAATCTCCTGCGCGGGCCCAAAAACCCGCGCAGGATCAACCAGCAAGAGCGGCGCGCGTTCCGCCGCTCGTCGCGTCTATTGCGCTTCGACCACCCGGAAGCGCGCCAGCTCGAGCCCCGGCTCGCGCCAGTTGGGAGCGAGCTCCTGCGCCCGGCGGAAGTCCTGATAGGCCGCGTTGATATTGCCCATCGCTTCCTGGGCGACCGCGCGCCCGTAATGGGCGATGGCCGGCCGGCTGGTGTTGCGCTCGAGCGCCACGGTGAACAGCTGCACCGCGCCCGCCGAGTCCTGCCGCCGCATCAGCGCCGCACCCTTGTTCAGGTAGGATTCGGGCTGTTCCGGATCGAGCGCGATCGCCGCGTCGAAATCGGAGATGGCGAGATCGACGTTGTTGCGCCGGAGATGCAGAATGCCCCGGTTCACATGGGTGGCCACGGTCTCGTACCCGGGCAGTCCGTCGCGGAGCAGCGCTTCGTCGCAATCGTGGACGGCCGTCAGGCTCGGCGTGGCCGGCGAATCCGCCGCCTCGAAGCACAACCGCGCATTGGTAGAGCCGATCGCCACCACGCTGGCGGATGCGGGCACCGCACAAGCCGCGACCAACGCCGCGACCATCATTTTCCGATTAGCCATAGTCGAACCTCCTTCAACCACAGCCCACCGCGTATCCCTATAGCACCGGCAAGGCGCCGGCGCCAAGGCCACGCTAGCGGGGTGTTACCTGAAACCGCGCCAGCTCCATCTGGGCATCCTCCGAATTGGGCTCCAGCTCGGCCGCGCGGCGATAATCTCGATAGGCGGCCTGGACGTCGCCCAACGCTTCGCTGGCGATGCCGCGGCCGAGATGCGCGAGCGCCGGCCGGTGCGGATCGCGCTCGAGCGCCATCGTGAACAGCGGCAGCGCCTCGCGCGCATTGTTAAGGCGGATCAGCGCCGCGCCCTTGTTCTGATAGGCCTCGGCCTCGCGCGGATCGAGCCGGGTGGCGGCGTCGAAATCCGCGATCGCCGCCTCGGTCTGGCCGCGGCGCAGCCTGAGGATGCCACGATTGACGTAGCTCGCCACCAGATCCCGGCGGGAGAGGCCCGCATCGGTGACCGCCGCATTGCATTCGGCCATCGCCCGCACCGTCGGCGCGATCATCGATTCGGCGGCCTCGTAGCAGAGCCGCGCATTGCTCGACCCGATCGCCAGCACGCCTGCCGTGGCGGGAATGGAAGTGGCCGCCAGCAATGCGGCGGCGATGATTTTGCCCGTGGCCATTTGCCGTCTCCGAAAAAACAGCCCACCGAAGGCGCTTGTACCATGTTCGTAACGGTGCCGCCATCTCTTGATGCGGCGCGGCCGCTCGCCCATAGCCGGGACGCGAAAGGGACGGCGCATGGACGAGATTCCGAACGGGCATGGGCTGGCGGCCGATCCGGCGCTCAGGCGCTTCATCGACGAGGAGGTGCTGCCCGGAACGGGCGTGGAGGCCGCGACCTTCTGGCCGGGGTTCGAACGCCTGCTCCGCGCGTTAACGCCGGAAAACAAGCGGCTTTTGGCGCGGCGCGGCGAATTGCAGGCGCTGATCGATGTCCGCAACGAAGCGGCGGACGGCCACGCGCCCGATCCGGTCGAGGAAGAAGCGTTTCTGGGCGAGATCGGTTATCTCACGCCGTCCCCTGCCCCGTTCACGATCGGTACGCAAAATGTCGATCCCGAGATCGCCGCGATCGCCGGGCCGCAGCTCGTCGTCCCGGTCAGCAACGCCCGCTACGCCCTCAATGCCCTCAACGCCCGCTGGGGCAGCCTCTACGACGCGCTCTACGGCACCGACGCGATGGGGAGCGTCGCGCCCGCCGGCGGCTACGATGCCGAGCGCGGCAGGCAGGTCATCGCCTGGGGCCGTGCCTTCCTGGATGAGGTGTTCCCGCTCGCCAGCGGGAGCCATGCCGATGCCCGCGAGTACCGGGTCCAGGATGGCGCCTTGGTCGCCGATCTCGGCGGTCTCGCCGACCCATCCGCCTTCGTCGCCGGGGGCGAAGGCCGCTTCCTGCTTCGCCACCACGGCCTGCATGTCGAGATCCTGATCGACCGCGACCACCCGATCGGACGCGGCGACAAGGCCGGGATCGCCGACATCCGCCTGGAAAGCGCGATCACCACGATCATGGACTGCGAGGACAGCGTCGCCGCGGTCGATGCCGAGGACAAGATCCTCGTCTATCGCAACTGGCTCGGGCTGATGAAGGGAACGCTCAGCGCCACGCTCGACAAAGGCGGCCGCACGGTCGAGCGACGCGCGGCGCCCGACCTCGATTATGGCGGCCTGACGCTCAAGGGCCGCTCGCTGATGTTCGTGCGCAATGTCGGCCATCTGATGACCAATCCGATGCTGCATCTTGACGGCGAGGAGGTGTTCGAGGGGCTGGCCGATGCCGTGCTCACCTCCCTCATCGCGCTGCACGATGTGCGGGGGGCGCGGGCGAACAGCGCCGCCGGCTCGGTCTACATCGTGAAGCCCAAGATGCACGGGCCCGAGGAGGCGGCCTTTGCGAACCGCCTGTTCGACGCGGCCGAGGATCTGCTTGGCCTCGCCCGCCACACGATCAAGATCGGCCTGATGGACGAGGAACGGCGGACCAGCCTCAATCTCGCCGCCTGCATCCATGCGGTGAAGGACCGGATCGTCTTCATCAACACCGGCTTCCTCGATCGCACCGGCGACGAAATTCATACCTCGCTGAGGCTGGCGCCGATGATCCGCAAGGCGGAAATGAAGGGCGCGGCCTGGCTCAAGGCCTATGAGGACAACAATGTCGATACCGGCCTCGCCTGCGGGTTCGCGGGCCGGGCGCAGATCGGCAAGGGCATGTGGGCGATGCCGGATCTGATGGCCGGGATGCTCGAACAGAAGGTCGTCCACCCCCTGGCCGGCGCGAGCACGGCCTGGGTCCCCTCCCCGACCGCCGCAACCCTGCACGCCATCCACTATCACCGCGTCGACGTCGCCGCGCGGCAACGCGACATTGCAAGCCGCGCGCCGGCACGGCTCGCGGATATGCTGGCGATCCCCGTCGCGGACGGCCGCGACTGGAGCGCCGAAGACATCGCCGAGGAACTCGAGAATAATTGCCAGGGCATATTGGGCTATGTCGTGCGCTGGATCGATCAGGGCGTGGGCTGTTCGAAAGTGCCCGACGTGCACGATGTCGGCCTGATGGAGGACCGCGCCACCTGCCGGATTTCCAGCCAGCACATTGCCAACTGGCTCCGGCACGGCGTGGTGAGAGGCGAGCAGGTCGATGCGGCGCTGGCGAAGATGGCGGCAGTGGTCGACCGGCAGAACGAAGGCGATCCTTCCTACCGGGCGATGGCGTCCGCTCCGGGGTCGAGCCTCGCTTTCCAGGCGGCCCGCGCTCTGGTCTTCGACGGCGCGGCGCAGCCCAACGGCTATACCGAGCCCTTGCTCCACGCCTATCGGCTAAAGCTCAAAACCTAGGTCTCCCCGAAAAAAAAACGTCGAGAAGGCAGGACCTCCTCGACGCTGAATTTCCCCTCTCTTGCCGGTTTCCCGGCAGGGAGGAAAGCTGGGTGCCTTTACGGTTCGGCCAAAAACCGCCGGCGGATTTTGTCGCCGCTCATTCCAGTCCGGAAAGTCACGTTCCGGTCTTTCCTGAGGGGCCCTCCGGGACGGCGCCCATCTTTCCTGACCTCATTAGTCCCGCCCGCCGGGGAAACATGTCGGATGGTGAACGAAAAATTCAGGATGTTCGTTGGCCTCCGGTTAACCGGGCGGCCTGGGTCGCGGGAAAAATGCGCCGCCGGCGACAGGCGGCTTGAGCGCGGCCCCGCGCTGGTGCACCACACCACCATGGAGAGCGAGCGGAGCGCCCAGAACAGCGGCACGCGGGCGGTGCGTGAGGCCCATCGCTTCGATACGGCCGCGCTCGACGCCTGGCTGGCGGCGACGGTCGAGGATTATGCCGGGCCGCTGTCCGTCGAGCAATTCAAGGGCGGCCAATCGAACCCGACCTATAAGCTAGTCACGCCGGGGCGCTCCTACGTGCTGCGCCGCAAGCCGCCGGGAAAGCTGCTGCCGGGCGCACACGCGGTCGACCGAGAATATCGGGTGATCTCGGCGCTTGCCGGCCAAGGCTTTCCGGTCGCCAAGTCCTACGGTCTCTGCCTCGACGAAAGCGTGATCGGCACACCCTTCTACGTGATGGAGATGGTGGAGGGCCGGATCTTCTGGGAGCCGGCCTTCCCCGAAATCGGCGCGGCGGAGCGCCCGGCCTATTTCGACGCGATGAACGCGACGCTTGCGCAGCTGCACCTGATCGATCCCGAAGCGGCCGGGCTCGGCGATTACGGCAAGCCCGGCAATTATTTCGCCCGGCAGATCGGCCGCTGGTCGAAGCAATATCAGGAGGATCAGGAAGCGGGCCGCGTCGCCGCGATGGACCGGCTCGCCGCATGGCTGCCCGCCAACATCCCGCCCGACGAACCGCGGCCCCGAGTCATCCACGGCGATTTCCGCTGCGACAACATGGTCTTTCACGTCACCGAGCCGAAGGTGCTGGCGGTGCTCGACTGGGAGCTATCCACGCTCGGTCACCCGCTCGCCGATTTCTCCTATCACCTGATGATGTACCGGATGCCCGACGCGCTGGCGGGCCTGGACCTCGCGGCGCTCAACATCCCGTCCGAGAGCGATTATGTCGCCGCCTATTGCGCGCGGACCGGGCGCGACGGCATTCCGGACCTCGATTTCTATATGGCCTTCAACCTCTTCCGCCTCGCCGGCATCGTCCACGGCATCAAGGGAAGGCTGGTCCGCGGCACGGCGGCTTCCGCCCACGCTGCGGAGATGGTCCAGCGCCTCGAGCCGCTCGCCGAGCTCGGCTGGGCGCAGGCGCTGAAGGCCGGCGCGCGCTAGGGTCTTGTTGCCCGCCCCGCTTTGCTCCTATCCCTGCTCGGCGGAGGGGCGATGGCGGACGCTGGAACCGGCGGCAGGTTGAGGCGGGCGATCGGGCAGATCGGCCTGATCCGCCTCGCCATCACCATCCTGTTCCTCGCCG
Organism: Allosphingosinicella sp.; assembly: GCA_035473955.1. GTDB lineage: Bacteria > Pseudomonadota > Alphaproteobacteria > Sphingomonadales > Sphingomonadaceae > Allosphingosinicella. Next base: position 8,991 of record DATINU010000066.1, on the reverse strand, counting down.
GGGGCCTTTACCTCGCCCGCTATTCCTGGGATTTGCCGCTGGCCGGCGATGCCGAGCGCGGGCTTTACGACCTGCGCTTCAAGACCAGCGCCCGGATCATCGACGAGCCGGACCAGCGCATCAGCCTCGTCGTCTACAATGACGAGACGCTACGCCAGCTCGGCAAGCGCTCGCCGCTCGACCGGCGCATGCTGGCGAAGGCGCTCCGGGTGCTCGACGAAATGGCGCCACGGGCAATCGGGATCGACATCCTGATCGATCAAGCCCAACCCGAGGACGAGGAACTGATCGCGGCCTTCCGCTCGCTGCGCACGCCGACCTTCCTCGCCTTCGCCACCCACGCGGCCAATCCGGACCAGATCGCCGACTGGCAGGAGGCCTGGATGCGCAGCCTTTTCGCGCGGGTGGGCCCGGGCCGGCTGCATCCGGCGAGCATCCGCCTGAATCCGGACGTCGAGGACGGCGTGATCCGGCGCTGGACATTGCCCGATCCCGGCCTCGACATTCCCCTCCTCACCAACGCGATGACCCGCGATCATCCCGAATTCCTTGGCTATACCGGTGCGATCGATTTCACCCTGCGCCCGGCCGATCCCGAAGCGCGCCGCTTCCCGAAAATCTCGATCGAGGAACTGGCGATGCTCGACGAGACGCCGCCGGAGGCACGAGCGGCGGTGATCGCGGGCTTCGCCGAGCAATTTCGCGGCCGCTACGTGCTCATCGGCGGCGATATCAACGACCTCGACGATTTCGAAACGCCGATGAGCCGCTTCAACATGGGATGGACGAAGGGGCTGGAGGTCCACGCCCAATTGCTTGCGCAACGGCTGGACGGGCGCATGCGGCCGCCACTGCCGGCCTGGAGCCTGTGGCTGGCCGCGATCCTGCTCGCCGCCGCCGGGGGGCTGACCGCCGCCTTCGAGCTGTCGGGCTGGCGCCTTGCCGTCGCGCTCGTCGTCCAGATCGCGGCGATCGTCTGGGCGCCGTTCCAGCTCCACGCCATGGGCGTCGACACGCTCACCGTACCGGCCTTCGGCTGGGGCGGCGGCTGGCTGCTGGCGTTTATCGGGGTCGGCGCGGCCGCGCGGGCCCTTGGCTCGGAGCAGAAGCGCTTCGCCCAGTCGGCGCTCGGCAAATATCTGCCGCCGGACGTCGCCAAGGAGATCATGCGCAATCCCGAGCAGCTTGCCCTGCACGGCGAGCAGACGCAGATCTACGCGCTGTTCACCGATCTCGAGGGCTTCACCAAACTCAGCCATGCGATCACCCCGGCCACGCTCTCGAAGCTGCTCAACTCCTATCTCGACGAGATGAGCGAGATCGTCCTCAAACATGGCGGCACGCTCGACAAATTCGTCGGCGACGCGCTGGTCACCTTCTGGGGCGCGCCGATCGCGCGGGACGACGATGCCGACCGGGCGGCGCGAGCCGGGCGCGCGATGTACGAAGCCGGCCAGACCTTCCGCGAGCGGGCCCGGGCGATCGCCGGCGAGGAGATTCCGCCGATCGGCGTCACCCGTGTCGGCCTCCACCGCGGCGAGGCCGTGGTGGGTAATTTCGGCGGCGAGGGGCGGATCCAGTATACGGCTTTGGGCGACGCGATGAACACCGCCGCCAGGCTCGAATCCGCGAACAAGGCGCTGAAGACGACGATGCTGGTCAGCGACGAGGCGAAACGGGAATCGACCCTCGACCATTTCCGCCCGATGGGCCGGATCGTCCTCTCCGGCCGGGCGACGCCCGTGATGGTGTGGGAGCCGGTGCCCGAGCTGGACGACGACCTGCGGCAGCGGCTGAACGCGCTGTGGCTCGCCTTCGACGGCGGCGACCGGGACGCGCTCGTTCAGCTTGAATCCATCGCACAAACGCACAAGGACGATGCGGGCCTGCAATATTTCGTGTACAGGATCCGAGAGGTCGGTCCGGGAGGTCATTTTGTCTTGGGATCAAAATAGCTTGGCTTTTCGCCGCGCGGCCGTCGCCGCGTTGTTCGTCACCACCGCCACGGCGGCGGCCGCGAATGTGCTGGTCGTCCGCTCGTCCGGGCCGTCGGCCAAATCCTATCCGGCCGGACGCTCACTGCCCGATAATGCGCGGCTGACGCTGACGCAGGGCGACACCGTGATCGTGCTCACCGGCGGCGGCACCCGCACCTTCCGCGGCCCCGGCACCTTCTCGCCCAATTCCGCCGTGCGCGCGGGCCCGCGCGTCGCCACCGCCGCCGATGGGCGCCGCGCCCGGGTCGGGGCGGTGCGCAATGCGGGCGTGCTGCCGCGCGGCGGCACGATCTGGGACGTGGACATCACCCAGAGCGGCACCTTCTGCGTGGTCGGCTCGCGCCCCGTGCTGCTCTGGCGGCCCGATGCAAGCCTGCCGATCTCGCTGCAGATCATCACCCACGACGGCGCCAGCGTCACCGCGCAATGGGCGGCGGGCCAGCCCACGCTGGCCTGGCCCTCGGGCACGCAGCTGACCAGCGGCGCGGCCTATAGCTTCCGCACGCCGGGCGTCGCGGTGCCGACGCAGATCACCTTCCGCACGCTGGCCAGCGAGCCGGCCGATCTCGACGGCGTCGCCGCCGCGCTGATCGAGAATGGCTGCGAAGGCCAGCTGGACCTCCTGATCGAGACCCAACCGGCCTCCGGCTCCTGATTCTTCGTCATTGCGAGCGAAGCGAAGCAATCCAGTGCCGAGCTGGATTGCGGCGTCGCTGCGCTCCTCGCAATGACGGTCACGGAGCGGTCGGAAAGCCGCGCCTTCTCAGCAGCGCATTCACGTCCGGATCGCGGCCGCGGAAGGCGCGATAGGCCTCGGCGCGATCGGTCTCGTTGCCGGTCGAAAGCAGCGTGCGGGCGAAACGCGCGGCGGTGGCCGGATCCCAGACGTTGCCCGTCTCCTCGAACGCCGCCCAGGTGTCGGCGTCCATCGTCTCTGACCAGAGATAGGAATAATAGCCGGCCGAATAGGCGTCGGACGAGAAGAGGTGATTGAACTGCGGCAGCCGGTGCCGCATCACCATTTCATCGGGCATGCCGAGCCGGGTGAGCGTCTCGCGCTCGAAGGCGTCGGGATCGATGTTCCCCTCAGGATCGAGATGCAGCGCCATGTCGACCAGGGCCGACGACAGATATTCCACCGTCGCGAAGCCCTGGTTGAAACGCTGCGCCGCGCGCACCCGCTCGACCAGGGCCTGCGGCATCGGCTGGCGCGTCCGGTAATGGAGCGCGAACCGGTTTAGAATCTCGGGCGTCATCACCCAATTTTCGTGCACCTGGCTGGGATATTCGACGAAGTCGCGCGGCGTGCCGCCAAGGCTCGGATAGCGGACGTTCGAAAGGAACGAATGGATGGCGTGCCCGAATTCGTGGAACAAGGTCTCGGCGTCGTCGAGGCTGATCAGCACGGGCTCGCCCTGCCCCGGCTTGGTGAAATTGTTGTTGTTGGAGCTGAGCACGATGTTGTCGCCGAGCAGGGCCGAGCGGCTGCGATAGCTGGTCATCCACGCGCCCGAGCGCTTGCCGGTGCGGGCGAACATGTCGCCATAGAAGACGCCGACATCGCGGCCCTGGCGGTCGGTCACGCGCCAGCTGCGGACGTCGCTCTGCCAGACCGGGATTTGCCCGGTGATCTCCTGAAAATGCAGGCCGTAGAGGCGCTCCGCCATGAAGAACATGCCGTTGATCATGTTGGAAAGCTCGAAATAGGGCTTGAGCTCATCCTGGGAGAGATTGAACCGCTGCTGGCGGACCTTCTCCATATAATAGCGATAGTCCCAGGGATGGATGGTCCCGTCGCGGCCGAGCCGACGGGCGACGGCCTGCTGCTCGGCCACTTCCTCGCGCACCCGGGCGACGGCGGCGGGCCAGACCCGCATCATCAATTCCTGCACACGCTCGGGCGTGCGGGCCATCGTGTCCTGCATCCGCCAATGCGCATGGCTCGCGAAGCCGAGCAGGTGCGCGCGCTGGGCACGGACGCGGACGATCTGGCGGATGGTTTCATTGGTGTCGTTGGCATTGCCGTTGTCGCCGCGGTTGACGAAGGCGCGCCAGACCCGCTCCCGAAGCGCGGCATCGTCCGCGAAGGTCAGCACCGGATCGACCGCCGAGCGCGTATTGACGATCGCGAACTGACCGGCGGGAAGGTTGCGTTCGCGCGCGGCGGCTGCCGCCGCGTTGCGCACGTCCTCCGGAACGCCCGTCAGCTCCTGTGCGCTCGCCGCCAGATAGGTTTCCTCGTCGTGAAGGACCTTCTCGCTGAACTCGGCGAAGAGGCGGGCGAGTTGCTGGTTGTACTGGGAGAGTTCCTGCTTCTGCTCGGGGCTCAAATTGGCGCCGCGCCGGACGAAGCTTTCGTAGCGCCGGGTGACCACGCGTTGCTGCTGCGCGTTCAGCCCCGAACGCTCCCGCGCCTCGTAGACCGCGCGGATGCGCTGGAAGAGCGCCGGGTTGAGCACGATCTCGTCGCCGGCGGCGGCGAGGCGTGGCCCCCATTCGCGCTGCAGCGCCTGATATTGCGGGTTCGACATGTTCGATGTCATCACCCCGAAAAGCGCGCTCACCCGGTCGAGCTTCCGCCCGGCCCGGTCCATCGCCTCGATCGTGTTGGCGAAGGTCGGCGCGGCGGCATTGTCGGCGATCGCAAGGATTTCGGTGCGCTGCTCGTCGATCGCCGCCTGGAAGGCCTCGGGGAAGAGCTCGGGACGGACCTGATCCCAGGGCGGCACGCCGTCATAGGGGCCGGTCCAGTCGGCGAGGAGAATGTTCGTCGCGGGCGTCGCCGCCTTCGCGGCGGGCGCCGGGCTCTGCTGGGCCATCACCATCGTGCCGATCCCAAGCGCGGCCAGTGCCGCGCCTGCCAGAAATGCTGCTTTCACGTCGCTCTCCATCCCAAAGGAATGAGCGGCGACCGAGCCCGGGCCGCCTGCCCCGGTGGCCGTTCTATAGAGTCGGCACGCGCGCCCTTGCAACGCCCGCGGCCCTCTTCCCGTGAGCGTCGCTTTCGCGCATAAAAAGGTCGGGATGGATGCGATGCTGACCACGCCAGGCGCCTTGCTGCTGCAATTCGGCTTCCTGATGCTCGGCATCGCCGTGGTCGCGCCGAAGCTTTCCCATGTCCGCTTGCTGATCGGCGCGGCCGCGCTCGCCTGGCTGGTCGCGGCTATCCTGGTCCGCGATCCGGTCAACATGGGCTGGAGCGCGGTGCTGCTCGCGCTCTGCCTGGTGATGTCGGGGCGCGGGCTCTGGTCCAACACCATGGTCCGCTTCAGCGAAGACGAGAAGCAAATGTACGACCGGCTCTTCTCGGAGCTGCCGCGCAACCGCGCCCGGCATCTGTTCGATCAGGGCATCTGGCTGACCGGCAAGGAAGGCGACACGCTAACCTATGAGGGCGCGTTGGTCAGTCACCTTTATTATCTGGCCGAGGGCGAAGCGCGGGTGCTCTCGCAAGGGCAGCAGGTCGGCCTCTGCCATCCGGGCGATCTGATCGGCGAACTCACCGTCCTTTCCGGCGAGAATGCTTCGGCCACCGTCATCCTCACCACGCCCGCGCGCTTCTGGTGCGCGCCGGCCGAGGATCTGCGCCCCTATGTCGAAGCGCACGAGGACGTCCGGCGCGCGCTCGAACACGGCTTCGCCACGGTGTTGAAGGCGAAGCTGCGCGCCTCCAACCGCGCCATGGTCGAAGCGCATGGCGGAGCGGCCCCCGAGGCCTGACTTATCCTCTTCTCGATACAGTATTTTTCGCATAGGCTTGCTCGGTCATGAATTCCGGGAGGGGTACATGTTCAAGGGCATTTTCGCGATCCTGCCAATTACCGTCGCCACGGCCGCTGCGGCCGCGCAGCCGCCTGCGCAACCGGCGCCCGGCCCCGAACAGAACATCGTCGTCATCGGCGAGCGCCTCAGGGAGTTTCGCGAGCGGCTGGCGGCCTGCCTCGCGCGCCATTGCCCGCCCGACGAGGATATCGACGCCTCGACCGCGCTCGCCGAGGCCCTGTTCGTCGACGGAGAGTATCGCGAGGCGCGCACCGTGCTGCGCGGCTCGCTCGACCGCAATCGCGGCGAGGCGGCCCGCTATCCCGAGCCCGTCTCCGATCTCTATCGCGCCAATGCCCGAGTCGCCCGCCATCTCGGCTTCGACGACGATGCGCAGCGTTCGACCTGGGAAATCCTGCGCTCGCTCCAGGCCGGCCTGCCCCAGGAAGACCATCGCCACTTCACGGCCCGGCTGGAGATCGCCGAATCGCTCACCGCCTTCGGGCAATACCGCCAGGCCGAACGCGAGCTTCGCGAGCTTGCCGAGGTGGCGCGCGCAGCCGGTCGCGACGACATCGTCGCGACGACCGAGTTGCGCGGGCTGTGGGTCGCCTATCTCCAGGCCCCCGGCGGCATGCTGGCGGTCAGACGGCTGACCGAAATGTCGGCGTCATCGGATCCCTACCGGTCGGTCGGCGCCAAGACGCTGCTCGTCCGCATCTACAATGCGCGCGGCGATCATGTGCGGGCGAATGCGCTGATCGAATCGCTCGGCTCGGGCGGAACCCGCCGGCACCTGCTCTACGCGCCAGCCTACCAACTCGCCCAGCAGGAGGATACCGGCGCCACCGGCGGCCGCACCTCGGCGATCCAGACCTCAATCGACCGGCCGCCGCCGCCGCCGGGCCAGGCGGGGGTCGCGAGCAGCCTGGTCACCTCGAATCTCGCCGACCGGCTGACCGACGTCTATGACGATCAGCTGATCGACGTCGGCTTCCGGATCAAGGCGGACGGCACGGTCGAGGACATCCAGATCGTCAGCCGCCGGGGACGCAGCGGCTGGGAGCAGCCTTTGCTGCGCTCAATGGCCGGCCGGCGCTATTCGGCGACCCGGGACGGCAGCGCGACCTACCGGGTCGAACGCTATTCCTACACCTCGGCGCGGCGTACCCGGGATCTGACCGCCAGCCGGATCGCCAATCGGTCGCCCCGCGGGCGGCTGGAATTTAGCCTGCTGAGTGAGACCGTTTTGCCGCCGGCCCCGGCACCGCGATAGGCGCCGGCGGCACCTCGGCGCTTCGAGCCGCGCGATCGTCGAGGCCCCTGGCAGCGCTGCCTGAAGCGTTTCATCCTGTCGGGAAAGTATGATAGGCCGTCGATGACGAGCTCGTTCTTTGGGGGGATGCGTCAATGATCACCACGCTTCAGATTCTGCTTGCCGCCGGCACTGCCAATGTTCAGCAGCCGCCCACGGCCGCCCCGGCCCCGCCGATCGTCGTTACCGGTCGCCGCCTCCCCGATTATCGCGACGCACTCGCCGCCTGTCTGGCGCGCAATTGCCCTCCCAACGAGGATATCGACGCGACGCTGGCGCTCGCCGAGGCCGCTTTGCTCGAGGGCAGATATGGCGAGGCGCGCGCCGCCGTCCGCGCGTCGATGTCGCGCAACCGCCGCCACGCCGGCAATTTCCCCGAGCCCGTTTCCGACCTCTACCGCGCCGGCACGCGGCTGGCCGAGCATCTCGGCCGGGATACCGAAGCCGAGCGTTACGCCTATCAGATCCTGGCGTCGCTGCGGGAAGGCCTCCCGGTCGAGGATCACCGCCATTTCACCGCGCGGCTGGAGATCGTCCAGTCGCTGACCTCGCTCGGCAAGCGCGAAGTGGCCCGGCGGGAGCTGCGGCGGCTCGAGGATGCCGCCCGTGCCGCCGGACGGGAGGACGTGGCGAACATCGCCCAGCTTCGCGGGCTGTGGCTGGACTATATGGTAGCCCCCCAGGGGCAGACGCGCCGGCGACTGATCGAAATGTCGCACTGGACTGACCCGGCGCGTCGGCTGCTCGCCCATGGGGCCAAGGCCATGCTGATCCGGATCTACAGCCGCGAAGGAGACGACGAGCGGGTGAACGCGATCCTGGCCGAAATGCCGCGCGGTGCCTCGCGCCAGCTGCTCTTCTCGCCCCCTTATCAGCTCGTGCAGCAGGCCGACATCGAAGGGGTCGGGCGGCGGGCGAACGACATTTATGAACCTGGCCTCCCGCGTATGGCCAATCTGGAGGAGCGGCTCACGATCAATTACGAGGATTCGTGGATCGACGTCGGCTTCTGGATTCAGCCCGACGGCCGCGTCGAAGACCTCCAGGTGATGCGGCGCGGCCAGGGCAGCGGCTGGGCCGGGCCGCTGCTCCAATCGATCGGAGGCCGCCGCTATACGCCCGGGGCCGAGCCGAGCTACCGGTTGGAGCGCTACACCCTTACGGCGACGCTGCACAACACCGCGACCGGCACGCATATCGCGGACCGCTCCCCGCGCGGGCGCGTCGAGTTCCTCGACCTGACCGAGCGGGCGCAACGGCCGCCGCAAGCGGCCAACTAGCGCTCAGTTCCGCCGGATCACCAGATTGCGGATCTCGGTCATGTCCTCCATCGCGAAGCGCACGCCTTCGCGGCCGAGGCCCGAATCCTTGACCCCGCCATAAGGCATGTTGTCGACGCGGTAGCTGGGCACGTCGTTGATCACGACGCCGCCGACCTCGAGCCGGTCCCAGGCGTCGAACATCTGGAAGAGATCGCGGGTGAAAATGCCCGCCTGCAGCCCGAACTTGCTGTCGTTGACGATGTCGAGCGCGTCGTTGAAGTCGCTGAATTTGACCAGGAAGGCGACCGGCCCGAACGCCTCCTCGCTGTTGAGCTTGGTTGCGGGGTCCACGTCCTCGAGCAAGGTCGCCTCGAGCATCGCGCCATCGCGCTTGCCGCCGCAGAGCAATTTCGCGCCCTTCCCCACCGCTTCCTCGATCCAGTTGTCGAGCCGTTGCGCTTCCTTCACGTCGATCATCGGACCGATGAAGACGTTCCGGTCCTTGGGATCGCCCGAAACCAAGGTCTTCGTCTTCCTGACCAGCATCGCTTTGAAGTCGCCGCTGTACTGTTGGTGTCGGTGAAGAATTGGATGAGGTCTGTTGGGACGGTGAAGTAGAATGTGTTGAGTTGATAAAAGAGGTGTATTCCCTCGT
>DATINU010000065.1:0-11260 GCA_035473955.1 Allosphingosinicella sp. | reverse complement strand
CCAAAGACATGCCGACCAGCGAGGGGCCGCTCAGAGCGAATCTGAGTGGGACAGAGGCAAGAAACGCCCAGAGCGCTAAGTTCAGCGGCATCGTGACAACCACGAGAACAACATCCCATGGTGAACTCACCGGTCGCACTCCCCGAAGACGATATCCATCGCGCCAAGGATCGCCGTGACGTCCGCCAGCATGTGGCCCTTCGACATGAAATCCATTGCCTGGAGGTGGCTGAACGCGGTCGGGCGGATCTTGACGCGGTAGGGCTTGTTGGTGCCGTCGGCGACCAGATAGACGCCGAACTCGCCCTTGGGGCTCTCGGTCGCGACATAGACCTCGCCGGCGGGGACGTGGAAGCCCTCGGTGTAGAGCTTGAAATGGTGGATCAGCGCTTCCATCGACTGCTTCATCTCGCCGCGCTTCGGCGGGACGACCTTGCGGTCGAGGCTGGCGATCGGCCCTTCCGGCATTTCGTTCAGGCACTGCTTCATGATGCGGATCGATTGCCGCACCTCCTCGACGCGGACCATGAAGCGGTCGTAGCAATCGCCCTTCGTCCCCACCGGCACATCAAAGTCCATCCGGTCGTAGACGTCGTAGGGCTGGCTCTTGCGGAGGTCCCAAGGGATGCCGGCGGCGCGGATCATCGGGCCGGAGAAGCCCCAGGCCAGCGCGTCCTCCTTCGAGACCGTGGCGATATCGACGTTGCGCTGCTTGAAGATGCGGTTGTCGGCGACCAGGCTGATCGCGTCCTCGAACAGGCGCGGCACCCGCTCGTCGAGCCAGTCGCCGATATCGGTGAGCAGCTTCAACGGCACGTCCTGATGGACGCCGCCGGGGCGGAACCAGGCGGCGTGCATGCGCGCGCCGGAGGCCCGCTCGTAGAAGTTCATGCAGTCCTCGCGGAGCTCGAACAGCCAGAGGTTCGGCGTCATCGCGCCGACGTCCATGACATGGCTGCCAAGGTTCAGCATGTGGTTCGAAATGCGGGTCAGCTCCGCGAAGAGGACGCGGAGGTACTGGGCACGCAGCGGCACTTCGAGGCCGAGCAGCTTCTCGATCGCCAGCACGTAGCTGTGCTCCATGCAGAGCGGCGAGCAATAATCGAGGCGATCGAAGTACGGGAGCGCCTGCAAATAGGTCTTGTATTCGCACAGCTTCTCGGTGCCGCGGTGGAGCAGGCCGATATGCGGATCGACCCGCTCGATAATCTCGCCGTCCAGCTCAAGCACCAGCCGGAGCACACCGTGGGCGGCCGGATGCTGGGGGCCGAAATTGATTGTGTAATTGGCGATGTCGCTGTGCGACGCGCTGGTGCCGTCGGCGACGGCCTCGGCCTCGATCTCGTGGGGGATCAGGTCGCTCATGCCGCGCCCTTCGGCTTGCGCGGCGCGCGCGGCTTTCGCGAGGGCTTGGCGGCGATGGCATTGGCGGGCTCCCCTGCGCCGGTATGGCCCTTATGCTCGGTCGTCTTGGGCGTGGGCGGCGGCGGCGCGGCTTGCGGGGCCGCCTTGTTGATCTCCGCGGCGGTGAGCGGGGTCGGCGCGCCCGGCGCTTCCGGCATCGCCTTCTCATCGCCCGGGATGATATATTCGGCGCCTTCCCACGGGCTCATGAAATCGAAGTTGCGGAAATCCTGGGCGAGCGCGACCGGCTCGTAGACGACCCGCTTCGCTTCTTCCGAATAGCGCAGCTCGACATAGCCGGTGAGCGGGAAATCCTTGCGCTGCGGATGGCCGCGAAAGCCGTAATCGGTGAGGATCCGGCGCAGGTCCGGATTGCCCTCGAAGATCACGCCGTACATGTCGAACACCTCGCGCTCGAGCCAGCCGGCGACCGGATAGATGCCGGTCACGGTCGGTACCGGCCGCTCCTCGTCGGTCGAGACGCGGACGCGCAGGCGATGGTTCCTGGTCACCGAAAGCAGATGATAGACCACCTCGAACCGCTCGGCGCGCTCGGGATAATCGACCCCCGCAATCTCCATCAGCTGCTGATAACCGAATTCGTCGCGCAACGTGGTCAGCGCGGCTACGACGCTCTCCCTAGCAACGTCGATCGAGACTTCGTTGACCTCGTCCTTCGCGGACAGAAACGCGTCGCCGATCGCGGCCTTCACCTGGTCGATGATGCCTTCGCGAGGCGCGACGATAGGCGCGGGGCTTCCCATCTAGCGCTCGATCGTTCCTTCGCGGCGGATTTTCCGCTGGAGCTGCATGATCCCGTAGAGCAAAGCCTCGGCGGTCGGCGGGCAGCCGGGGACGTAAATGTCGACCGGCACGATCCGGTCGCAGCCGCGCACCACCGAATAGCTGTAATGATAATAGCCGCCGCCGTTCGCGCAGCTGCCCATCGAGATGACGTAGCGCGGCTCCGACATCTGATCGTAGACCCGGCGCAGTGCCGGGGCCATCTTGTTGCAAAGCGTGCCGGCGACGATCATCACGTCGCTCTGGCGCGGGCTCGCGCGGGGGGCGGCGCCAAATCTTTCAAGGTCGTAGCGCGGCATGTTCACATGGATCATCTCGACCGCGCAGCAGGCGAGACCAAACGTCATCCACCAAAGCGAGCCGGTCCGCGCCCATTGAAACAGATCCTCGGTCGAAGTGACGAGGAAGCCCTTGTTCGAGACTTCCGACTGGATCTGGCCGAAGACGTAGGGATCGGGCGCAGTGCCGCCCGCTGGCGCCATCGGCCGCCCGGCGGCGTCCAGGATCACTCCCATTCGAGCGCCCCTTTCTTCCAGGCATAAGCGAAGCCCAGGGCCAGCTCGACCAGGAAGACCATCATCGCCCCCCAGGCCGCCCAGCCTGCCTCGAACACGCTCACCGCCCAGGGGAAAAGGAAGGCTGCCTCGATATCGAAGATGATGAAGAGGATGGCGACGAGGTAGAAGCGCACGTCGAACTGGGCACGGCTGTCTTCGAAGGCTGGGAAGCCGCATTCATATTCGGTGAGCTTGTCCGGATAGGGGTTGTTCGAGCCGGTCAGCCGCGAGACGAGCATCGGCAACACCACGAACGCGCCCGACAGGCCGAGCGCCACGGCGAGGAACAGCAGGATCGGCAGGTAATCGGCGGCGACGGACGCCATTGTCAGCTCCCAAGGTTGCGGCGGCTTTAGGACGGCCCAAGGTGTCGGGCAAGAGCGCGCAGCGGCGAAATCCGCGGCCCGCGTAGGTCGTTTCGCCCACGCAACGTCCTTGTCAGCAGGCGCGCCCGTGCCTAGCCTCGCCGTTCAATCGAGGGGGACTCATGAAGAGCTGGATTTTCGCCGCATCGTCGGCGCTTTTCGTTGCCGGTTGCGGCGGTGCCGCGGGGACCGGCAACGCCGCGGGGGGCAATGCCGCCGAAGCGCCGGCCAATGCTGCCGTTGAGGCCAATGCCAGCGCGCCGGCGGCCGCCACCAATGTCGCGATCGGCCGTTGGACGGGTGCTGCGGACAAATGCGACGAAATGGCCGATGTCGAGTTCACCGCCACCGCGATCCGCATTTTCGGCGGCCCGGGCGGATCGAGCATGGATATCCCTATTACCTATAGCGACGCGACGGCGACCAGCGTCACCATGCAGGCCGAGCCGGGGCAGCCGACCATCGTCGCCACCGTGCAGGATCCGACACATCTCTTGCTGACCTCGCCCGGACGGCCCGAGCGGAACTGCACCTTGGCCCGTCGTCCCGCCTAGGGGCGCAGGAAGCGGATCGCGGTCGGACGCGGCGGCTCGGCATCGGCAGGCGCGCCCGCCGGGCCGTAACGCTCCCATTGCGCATCGGCGACATAGAGGAACTGGTCGCGGCGCACGAAGCCGAGGGTCGGCTCGCCCCAGTCGGGATTGTTGCTTTCGAGCACCCGCGCACGCGCGACCCGGCGACCGTCACCACTGAGCGTCAGATGAAGGATCCGGCGGGGGTTGGTGCCGTTCTGGATGGCGATCAGGCCGCCTTGCCAGGCGGTCAGGCCGTCAATCCCGTCGAGCATGGTATCGACATCCGATTCGACGCGGGTAACGCGGCCGTCCCACGTAGTGATCATGGCGAGCCCGCGCGTGTAATCGGAGACATAGACCCTGAGCCCGTTATTGGTGACGACGAGGCCTTGCGGGCTGGCGAAATGGCCGGGCGGGACCAGGACGGACAACGCCCGTTCGCCCGGACCCGCACGATAGACGCCGCCGCCGACGGGATCGGCGGCATAGACCGTCCCGTCCGGCCCGACCGCGATATCGGCGGGTGAAACCCCCGCCGGCGCGGCAATGCGGCGGACAACCCGGAGGCTGTCCACGTCGATCGCGATCAGGCCGCGAAACGCGGTGTCGGGCGATGGGGTCTGTTCGACCCGCCCCGAACCGACCCAGAGCAGATGGTTGATGCCGCCGCGCCGCGGATCGAGGGCAAGGCCGAACAGGCTTCCGGCATCGACCCCGCGCACGGCGCGCCAGACGCCGCTGCCGCCGCGGACCAGCAGCGCGCGGCCGACCACGGTCGCGGCGAAGAGACGATCGGTCCGGTCATCCCAGGCGATGCCTTCGACGAGCCGATGCTCGGCGGGCACGGTAACGAACAGGCGGCTGGCCTGGACGGTGGCGCGATTGGCGGCGAAGCGGAGCCGCAACGCTTCCATGTCCGCCGCAGGAAGATGGGGCGCCAGTGTCGTCAGCGTCTGCTCGGTCGGCGCATAACCGAGCGCGGCGAGCCTGGTCAGCCCCATCCTGACAGCCGCGGCGTCGCCGCCCTGATGGGCGGCGGCGAGCAGCTGGCGCTGGACCGTGGCGCTTTGCGGAAAGAGCGGCGCGAGCGTGGCCGGCTCGGCTTCGCGGGCGGGCCATGACGGCGCTTGCGAAAGGGCGGGCGCGGCGAGCGCGAAAAGGAGCAGAACGGCGAGGCGGGGCCTCACCCGCGCAGCGCCCCGGCGAGGAGCTTGTGCAGCTTGCTGTGCAGCTGGTCGTTGGCGGCGAGGATCTGGCCCTTGGCCAGCCCGGTATCGCCGCCCCGGAAATCGGTGACGAAGCCACCCGCCTCACGCACCAGGGCGATGCCGGCCGCGACATCCCAGAATGCCAGATCCTCTTCCCAGAAGCCGTCGAACCGGCCGGCGGCGACCCAGGCGAGATCGAGCGCGGCCGAGCCGAAGCGGCGGATGCCCGCCACCTCGGGCGAGACGGCGTTCAGGATCTTGTCGAACCGGTCGAGGTCGCCATGCGCCTTGTAGGGGATGCCAGTGGCGACCAGCGCCTCGCTGAGATCGCGCCGGGCGGAGACGCGCAGCCGCCGCTCGTTCAGCCACGCGCCCCGGCCCTTTTCGGCCCAGAAGGTCTCGTCGGTCAGCGGATTATAGACCAGGCCGTGGCTGATCTCGCCCCAGCCATTGCCGCCGGGCTTCGGCTCCTGCACCGCGATCGAGATGGCGAAATGCGGGATGCCGTGGAGGAAATTGGAGGTGCCGTCGATCGGGTCGACAATCCAGCGAGGCTTCATCGGATTGCCTTCGACCGCGCCGCCTTCCTCCAGCAGCATACCCCAGTCCGGGCGGGCATGGCGCAGCTCCTCGACAAGGGTCTGCTCGGCCGCCTCATCGGCCATCGAGACGAAGTCGGCGGGGCCCTTGCGGCTCACCTGCAGCTGCTCGACCTCGTTGAAGTCGCGCCTGAGCTTCGGCGCCGCCTTGCGGGCCGCGCGGGTGATGACGGTGATGAGGCCGGAATGGCTGACCAAGGTCGCTCCGATCAGTCCGCGCGGCGGACGTAGGTCTGTTCGTAGACGTCGACGACGATGCGGGTGCCGGCGCCGATGTGCGGCGGCACCATCACGCGCACGCCGTTTTCGAGAATGGCGGGCTTGTAGCTGGACGAGGCCGTTTGCCCCTTCACCACCGCGTCCGCCTCGACGATCTCGGCCTCGATCGTATCGGGCAGCTGCACCGAAATCGGGCGTTCCTCATGCAATTCCATGATCACGTCCATGCCGTCCTGCAGGAAGGCGGCGGCGTCACCGAGCAAATCGGCGGGGAGCGTGATCTGCTCGTAATTTTCCTTGTCCATGAAGGTGAGCGCGTCACCCTCGCGGAACAGGAACTGGAAATCCTTGGTGTCGAGCCGGACGCGCTCCACCGTCTCGGCCGAACGGAAGCGGACATTGTTCTTGCGGCCGTCGATGAGGTTCTTCATCTCGACCTGCATGTAAGCGCCGCCCTTGCCGGGCTGGGTGTGCTGGATCTTCACCGCGCGCCAGATGCCGCCTTCATATTCGATGATGTTGCCGGGACGAATGTCCACGCCGCTGATCTTCATGACGTTCTCGCTGGATTTTGAGAGGTTGGCGGGGCTTTAGCGGGGGGAGCCCCGCCCGGCAAGGAGCGGATAGGGATTGATCGCGCGGCCCTGATACCAACGATCGCCCGGGCTCATCACGTGAATGGCGAAATGGAGATGCGGGCCGGCGGCGCTGGCATTGCCGGTCGAGCCTACCGTGCCGATCGGATCGCCGCGCGCGAGGCGCTGGCCCTCGGCGAGGCCGGGGGCATAGGCATCGAGATGGGCGTAATAATAGACGAAACGCCGGTCCGGCGAACGGACGTAGGCGGTGATCCCGCCGCCGCCGCTGCTGAAATAGAGCTTTTCGACCATGCCTTCCGCCGCGGCGATCACCGGCGTGCCGCGCGGAGCCATGATGTCGATCGCGTCATGGACGCGGGCGCCGCCGGCGCGCGCCTGGCTGTAAGTGTCGCTGAGCTGGGAGGCGCGGACCCCGGCGACCGGGATGGCGAGACCCGAGGGCGCGACCACCGGCGCCGCTTGCTGCGCGATCGCCCCCTCCTTCGGGGCCTGCGGCGCAGCGGACAGCAAGATCATCGCGGTGAAGAACAGGATCACCGCGGCGATGATAAAGAGGACGATGCCGAGCGCCAGCCTCTGCATGGCGGGACAACGTTTCGGGGACGTTATCGGTTCAAGACGGGCTGGAAAGCTGTGACCGCCGCCGCTGGGCCTTCCGGATGATCCCAAACGGCACTGCAGACGGCGAGAAAATCCGCGCCCGCCGCGACGAGAGCATGGCCGTTGTCCGGCGTGATGCCGCCAATCGCGACGCAGGGAATTTCGAACAGCGTGGTCCACCAGGAAAGGATCGCGGGCTCGGGGCGATGCCGCACATCCTTCGTCGCGGTCGGAAAGAAGGCGCCGAACGCCACATAATCGGCGCCCGCCTCGCCCGCCTCCATGGCGAGGTGGCGGCTGTCGTGGCAGGTCACGCCGATCTGCGCACCCGGGCCAAGCAGCGCCCGCGCCGCGCGGGGATCGCCGTCGCCCTGCCCCAGATGCACCCCGTCCGCGCCGAGCCGCTTCGCCAGCGCCATGTCGTCATTGACAACGAAGGCGACCTCGCGCGCGGCGCAAATCGCCTGCAGCGGCTCGGCCAGCCGCGCCGCTTCGTGCTGGTCGACGCCCTTCACCCGGAACTGGAACGCCGCCACCCCCCCGGCAGCGAGCGCGGCGATCAGGCGGCTGGAGAACTCGCCGCCCACATTGAGCGGCGAAACCAGATAGAGCTGGCAGGCCGGGCGCCGCGGGTCTCGCTGGAACTGCTCCGCGAAATCCGGATCGAATTCGTCGATCACGCCGCGAGCCGCCGTTCGCGCATCGCCAGGAAGAGCGGAAGCGCGCAGCACAGGCCTATCGTGAACACGATGAGCGGCGGCAGCCAGAGGCGGCGCATGCCGAGCCGCCGCCCCTCCGCGATCACGAACAGAATGAACACCCCCGCCGCGAACAGCACGTCGGCGGCGAAAATCGTCGCCGGCCCGGTCGAGAAGAGCTGCGAGACGAACAGGCGCGAATTCACGCCATGATCGGCCAGCCAGGGCAGGAAAATCACATAAGGCATGATCGCGCCAATAGCGGCGAGCGCGAGATAGACGCCGAACAGCCGACTTGGCGCCCCGGCCCTCATGCTTCGACCGGAGTCTTGCTGGTCGAGGCCCGGTAAATGCCGTCGATCGCCTCGCCGAGCGCGCGGTCGAACTCCGCATCGCTCATCCCGTGCCGCAAATCCTCCAGCAAGGCGCGGCTGAAGCTCGCGATCACGCCGCGATTCTTCGCGAGTTCGGCGCAGGCTTCGGCGCGCTGGTAGCCCCCGGAGAGGGCGACGACGCGCAGCACGCGCGGATGATCGACGAGTGGATCGAACAAGCCCGGCTGGACCGGGAGCGAAAGCTTGAGCATTACCCGCTCGCCATCAGGCAGCGCGCCGAGTGCGTTCGTGAGTTCCTCAAGCAAGATCCGGTCGGCCTCGGCGCGCTCCGGGCTCTTAATATTGACCTCGGGCTCGATGATCGGGACCAGACCCGCATCGAGCACCTGCCGCGCCACCTCGAACTGCTGGGTGACGATTGCTGCAATCCCCCCGCGATTGGCGAGGTTGATCACTGACCGCTCTTTCGTGCCAAACACGCCAAGGTCTCTGGCACGGCCGAGCAGCCCGTCCAGCTCAGGCATTGGTTTCATCAGCTGGACGCCATTCGCTTCGTCCTCGAGGCCCTTGTCGATCTTGATGAAGGGCACGACGCCGCGCTCGTTCAGAACTTGCGGCACGGGCTTCCCATCGATCATCCCGTCCATCGTTCGCTCGAACAGGATCGCGCCGATCACCTTGTCGCCGGTGAAGGCGGGCGAGGTGATGATCCGGGAGCGCATCTCGTGGATCAGGCCGAACATCTCCTCGTCCGTCGACCAGCTGCCTTCCTCGACGCCATACCCTTTCAGCGCCTTGGGCGTGGAGCCGCCGCTCTGATCGAGCGCGGCGATGAAGCCCTTCCCGCTTTCCATCTGCGCCATCATCTCGGAAGTCTGCATTGTTGATCCTTATCGTTTGAGGGCTTCGACGCCCGGCAGCTCCTTGCCTTCCATCCATTCGAGGAAGGCGCCGCCGGCGGTGGAGACAAAGGTGAAATCGCTCGCCACGCCGGCCTGATTCAAGGCCGCGACCGTATCGCCGCCGCCGGCGACCGAGACCAGGCTGCCCTCCTGGGTGAGCGCGGCGGCGGTGCGGGCGAGCGCGACGGTGGCGGCGTCGAAGGGCGGGGTTTCGAAGGCGCCGAGCGGGCCGTTCCAGACCAGGGTGCGACAGGTCTTCAGCGCGTCGGCAAGCGCCTCCACCGCGGCGGGACCGATGTCGAGGATCATCTCGTCCGGGGCGACCTCGTGGACGTTGCAGGTCCGCAGGCTGGGCGGATTTGGCGCAAAGTCCTTTGCGACAACCACGTCGTAGGGAAGATGGACGGTGCAGCTTGCCCGATCCGCCGCGTCGAGGATCTCCTCCGCAATGCCGGTCAGCTCATGCTCGCAGAGCGACTTGCCGACGGCGACGCCGCGGGCGGCGAGGAAGGTGTTGGCCATGCCGCCGCCGATGATCAGGTGATCGACCTTGGCCACCAGGTGGCGAAGCACCTCCAGCTTGGTCGAGACCTTGGCGCCGCCGACGACCGCCGCGACGGGCCGCTCCGGGCTGCCGAGCGCGGCCTCCAGCGCCTTCAGCTCCGCTTCCATCGCGCGGCCGGCATAAGCGGGGAGCAGATGCGCTACGCCCTCGGTCGAGGCATGGGCACGGTGTGCGGCGGAGAAGGCATCGTTGACGTAAAAGTCGCCGAGGCTGGCAAAGCGCCGGGCGACCGCCGGATCGTTCTTCTCCTCGCCGCCAAAGAAGCGGGTGTTCTCGAGGATGGCGACGTCACCCGGCCGCAACGACGCGACGCCCTCTTGATCGACCTCCCAATCGATGTAGCGGACCGGGCGGCCCAGCACCGCTTCATAAGGCTTTGTCACCAGCGCCAGCGAATAGTCCGGGCTCGGCGCCTTGGGCCGGCCGAAATGCGCCAGCAGCAATACGATCGCGCCCTGGTCCGAAAGCTCGGTGACCGTGGGCAAGGTCGCCCGGAACCGCGTGTCGTCGCCGACCTGACCGTCCTGCATGGGCACGTTCAGATCCACGCGCACCAAAGCGCGCTTGCCGGCGACGTCGCCGAGGTCGTCGCCAAGATCGTCGAGCGTCCGGAACGACGGCATGACGTCAGATCAGCTTCGCCATGGCGGCGGCGGTGTCGACCATCCGGTTCGAGAAGCCCCATTCATTGTCGTACCAGGAGACGACGCGGACCAGCTTGCCTTCGAGCACCGCGGTTTCGAGGCTGTCGACGGTCGAGCTGGCCGGATTGTGGTTGAAATCGATCGAGACGAGCGGCTCATCGGTATAATCGAGGATGCCGGCGAGCGGACCCGCGTCGGCGGCCGCCTTCAGCGCGGCATTGATCTCCTCGACACTGGTGTCGCGGGACGGCGTGAAGGTGAGGTCCACCAGGCTGACGTTCGGCGTGGGCACGCGGACCGCCGAGCCGTCCAGCTTGCCCTTGAGCTCGGGCAACACCTCGCCGACCGCGCGCGCGGCCCCGGTGGTGGTGGGGATCATCGACATGCCGGCGGCGCGGGCGCGGCGCTTGTCCGGATGGATCTGATCGAGGATCTTCTGGTCGTTGGTGTAGGCGTGGATGGTCGTCATCAGGCCGCGCTCGATGCCGACCGTGTCCATCATCACCTTGGCGACGGGGGCGAGGCAATTGGTGGTGCACGACGCGTTGGAGACGATCCTGTGGTCGGCGGTCAGCTTGTCGTGATTGACGCCGTAGACGACGGTGAGATCGGCGCCTTTCGCCGGCGCGGAGATCAGGACTTTCCTAGCGCCGGCAGTCAGATGCTTGCCGGCATTCTCACGATCCGCGAAGAAACCGGTGCACTCCAGGGCCAAGTCGATGCCATTGGCTGCGTGGGGCAGATTGGCGGGATCGCGCTCAGCGGTGACGTGGATGCGCTTGCCGTCGATGATCAGGTCGCTGCCGTCGGCGCGGACTTCGCCGGGCCAGGCGCCGTGGACGGAATCGCGCTTGAAAAGCAAGGCGTTGGATTCGGCATCGGCGAGATCGTTGATCGCCACCAGCTCGAGGCCGCTGTCCTGCTTCTCGAGGATGGCGCGGGCGACAAGGCGGCCGATCCGCCCGAAGCCGTTGATCGCAACTCTGGTCATTTACTCAGCCTTTCCAAAATCTTGGGAACGATAGCTTCGACCGTAAAGCCGAAATGTTTGAAGAGATCGGGGGCCGGCGCGGAGGCACCGAAGCGGTCGAGGCCTATGGCGAGGCCGCCCTCCCCGAGCCAGCGCTCCCAGCCGAGCGTCGCGCCGGCCTCGATCGAAACGCGAAGCACATTTTCGCCAAGGATG
>DATINU010000064.1:0-1533 GCA_035473955.1 Allosphingosinicella sp. | reverse complement strand
CGACGCCGCCGGGAGCGATCGCGTTGACCCGGATTTGATCCGGCGCGCCTTCCTTGGCGGCGATCCTGGCGAGATGGATGACGGCCGCCTTCGACGCGCCATAGGCGGCGATGCCGGGCTCGGCCTTCACCCCGGCGGCCGAGGCGGTAAGCACGATGGCGCCGCCCTTGCCGCCAGCCTTCAGCGCGCGCATCGCCGCCTGCAGGGTCAGGAAAGCGCCGTCGAGGTTGATCGAGAGGACGCGGCGCCATTCGGCGAAATTGAGCTCGGCGATCGGCCCGCCCGCGCCGATCCCGGCATTGACGAAGGCGTGGGTCAGGCCGGTCAGATCCTCTTGCGCCCAGAGATGCTCGTCGGCGACGTCGCCGATCATCATTTGCCGTTCGCAAGGCAAAGAGAAGGCGAAATCGCGAAGCCTGTCCTCGTCCCGATCCGCGAGAACGAGCTTCTTCACGCCGGCATTGGCAAGGCGGGTGGCGGTGGCGGCGCCGATGCCCGAGGCGGCGCCGGTGATCAGGATGATGGCGTCAGTGAAGGAGGTCATGGGGGAGGCTGTAGCAGGGCGGGGCAGGAATAGGGACAGTTACTCGCAACGGTCCCCGGTAGCTGTCCCCTACCGCGGCTAGAGCCAGTCGCGCCGGCGGAAGTTCACATAGAGCGAGAAGCAGGTGAGCAGGACCAGGCCGAGCACGATATAATAGCCGTTCTCGGTCTCCAGCTCGGGCATGTGGCGGAAGTTCATCCCGTAAATGCCGGCGACCGCGGTCGGGACGGCGAGGATCGCGGCCCAGGCGGCGAGGCGGCGGGAAATGACGGTCTGCTGCGACTGGCTGGTTTGCAGGCTCGCCTCGAAGCAGAAAGCGAGCATTTCCCGAAGCGCGTCGATCTCCTCCTGGACGCTGCGGACGTGATCGGTGACGTCGCGGAAGAGCAGCTCCATCTTGCTGTCCATCGGAAGGAGGTCGCTGCGTTCCAGCCGGCCGCAAACCTCGACGAGCGGGAGCACGCCGGAGCGGAGGCGCAGCAGATCGCGGCGCAGGATGTAGAGGCGCTGCACCTGGGCCGGGTTCAG
This sequence comes from Allosphingosinicella sp., assembly GCA_035473955.1. Lineage (GTDB taxonomy): Bacteria > Pseudomonadota > Alphaproteobacteria > Sphingomonadales > Sphingomonadaceae > Allosphingosinicella. Next base: position 461 of record DATINU010000064.1, on the reverse strand, counting down.
CCGCTCGGCGAGCAGTTCGTTCTCCAGCTCCTCGGCTTCGTCCTGCACGCGTTCGAGCACGGTCAGATAATTGTCCACGATGAAATCGAGGATCGCATAGACGATGTAGCTCTCGCCGCGCTTCAGGCTGCCGGGCGAGGCCTCGCAATGGGCGCGGACCTGCTTGTAGGAGGCCGAGGGGCCGTGGCGAACCGAGACGACGAAGCCCTTGCCGACGAAGAGGTGGGTCTCGCCGAACTGGATCCGGTCCTCGATCATCTCGGCGGTGCGGGCGACGACGAACAGGCTCTCGCCATAGCGCTGCAGCTTGGGGCGTTGATGGGCCAAAGCGGCGTCTTCGATAGCGAGATCGTTGAGGCCGAATTGCTGCTGGACGACGCGAAGCTCCGCGTCGGATGGCTCGAGCAGGCCGTTCCAGACGACATGGCCTTCGCGGCTCGCCCAGCCGCCCCCTTCGTCGA
>DATINU010000063.1:0-2775 GCA_035473955.1 Allosphingosinicella sp. | reverse complement strand
GAGGGACCGGAGGATCTGCTGGGCCCGCGGGCGCTGCATCCGATCTTCTTCGGCAGCTTCGACTGGCACAGCTGCGTACACGGCTATTGGCTGCTGCTCAGGACACGGCGGCTGTTTCCGGGGATGCCGGTGGCGGCGCGCGTGGCGGCGCTGCTCGACGAGATGCTGACGCCGGACAACGTAAAGGGCGAGGTCGACTATCTCGACCGCGCTTATACGGGCGGGTTCGAGCGGCCCTACGGCTGGGCCTGGCTGCTGGCCCTCCAGGCCGAGGCGCAGCGCCATGAGGCGGATTGGGCCGACGCCCTGACGCCGCTCGCCGCGGCCTTCGCCGACCGGTTCAAGGCCTATCTGCCGAAGCTCACTTATCCGATCCGCGCCGGCACCCATTTCAACACCGCCTTCGCGTCGATCCTGGCGCTCGACTGGGCCGATGCGAACGACACCGGCCTCGCCGGCCTGATCCGGGCGCGCGCGCAGGAACATTATGGCGCGGATCGCGCTTGCCCCGCCTGGGAGCCCGGTGGCGACGATTTCCTCTCCCCGGCGCTGAGCGAGGCGTTGCTGATGCGCCGCTCGCTGCCGGAAGCCGCGTTCCGGCCCTGGTTCGACGCCTTTCTGCCGCATCTGGCGGACGGCGCGCCGGCGAGCCTGTTCACGCCCGCCTTCGTTTCCGACCGCTCGGACGGCAAGATCGCCCATCTGGACGGGGTCAATCTCAGCCGCGCCTGGTGCTGGCGCGGCCTCGCGGGCGCGCTCGACCCGGATCTGGCGGCGCTTGCCCGGGAGACGGCGGATGCCCATCTGGAGGCCAGCCTGCCGCATGTGGCGGGCGATTATATGGGCGAGCACTGGCTGGCGACCTTCGCCCTGCTCGCGCTCGAAGGAGAAGATTAGGTGGACGACCTCTATCTCACGCTCGGCCGCACGATCGCCGGCCTCTGTCCGCCGGGTTTCGCCAAGGCCGAGCTCGCGGCGCGGATGATCGAAGGCGAGCCGCCGGTGATCAGCCTCACCAGCTGGAATGAAGCAGGGGAGGACGACTTCCCTTCCATCGGCGCGGAGGCCCGTGACGCCCTCACCGCGGCGCTGAGCGCGGTCCGCGACGCTCAGGCCGCCGAGGACGGCAAGACCTGGCGGACCTGTACGGTCACGCTGAGCGCGGGCGGCGGCTTCGACATGGACGTGGGCGATTGACCTCGCGCCGGCGCGAAAACCGTCGGCATGGTTTACAAATCCTTACCCGTTAACCGCCGCGAATGGCGGAAAACCGCGATTGGCCCGGTCCTTGCTCTCTTTCACGCATGTGGAAAAAGATCGCCCGCCTGTTCGTCATCAAGAACCGTTTCGAGGCCTGCGCGGTGATCTACGCCCTCGGCCTCGGCGCCAGCGAACGCGGCTTCCACTATATGAAGATCTATCCCGGCTTCGGCGGCTGGCTGCTGTTCGCGGCCTGCACCTGCGCGGTATTCATGGCCGGCGCGCGGCTCATGGAAGTGACCCGCAAGGACAATCGCCACCGCCGCCGGCGGTCCGACTATTTCCCGGCCCACCAAAGGTTGGGAAATCCCGCCAACTAGCGGCGTTGCCGGAAATCCGGTGCAGCCCCCTTCCAGCGTGAAAAATGGCGGATTTCCGCCATAAAACCCGTTTGGCACGCTCCCTGCTAACCTTGTCGGCATGAGTTTCAACGCCACAAGAAGGTTCAAGGAGCAAGACCATGATCAACTTCACCCTGCCGCACAGCTTCACCGCCGCGATCGGCGCCATCCTGATCTCCACCGTCTTCGTCGGTGCGGCGGTCGGCCCGGGCGTCGCGCAGGCCAGCCCTTCGGCTCAGGTTAGCGCCTGAACCGCCGGCGGCCGGACCGGGCGCCCACCCCCTTGGCGCACCGGCCGGCCGCCCAAACCTCCAGACCTCCTCTTCGGACACCAAAGCAGATGAGCATCTTTTCCCGCACCCGCGACATCATCGCCGCCAACGTCATCGATCTGGTCAACCGGTCGGACGATCCCGCCAAGATGATCCGCGTGATCATCATGGAGATGGAGGAGACGTTGGTGGAGGTGCGCGCCTCCGCGGCCCGCTGCATCGCCGACCAGAAGGAAAAGCGCCGCCAGGTCGCGCAGCTCGCCGAGCTCCAGGAGAGCTGGGCCGAGCGCGCGGGCCTCGCCCTTTCCAAGGGCCGCGAGGATCTCGCCCGGCTGGCGCTGGTCGAGAAGGAGAAGCTGACCGACCTCGCCGACGAGCTGAACGAGGAAGTCGCCACGATCGACCAGGCGCTGCGCGCGCTCGAAGCCGACATCGCCAAGCTCCAGGCGAAGCTGCGCGAGGTGCGCAGCCGCCAGAACGGGATCGCGACCCGGATCGAGACCGCCGAGAACCAGGTGCGGATGCGCGAAATCTATGCCGGCGAACGGACCCAGGAGGCGCTGTCCAACTTCGATCTGCTAGAGCGCGAGGCCGATTATGCGGAAGGGCAGGCCGAAGCGCTGATGCTGGCCGCCCCGGAGCGCACGCTCGAGGATGAGATCGCCGAGCTGAAGGTCGCCGAGCGGGTCGACGCCGAGCTCGAGGCGATGAAGCAGGCGCGGAGGATCGCGGCATGACCGTTTCGATCGACGGCACCGACATCGCGGCGATCGCCGAGGGCGCGGCCTGGGCCGGCTCGATCCTCGGCATGCTGATCGTCAGCCTGATCGTCTATCTGATGGTCCGCCCGCCCCGCCACGTCCGCCTGCGCCGCAAGGCCGAGCGGCGCGGCGAGATCGCAC
>DATINU010000062.1:0-1545 GCA_035473955.1 Allosphingosinicella sp. | reverse complement strand
GCTCTTCAGCGCCCCGGCCTTCGTCACCCGCAAATGGCAGGCGAGCGCCGCCCGGTCCTCGCCCTCTTTCAGCGAACAGACCTCCGCCGACAAAATCTCGGGCAGCATCGGCACCACCCGGTCCGGGAAATAGACGCTGTTGCCGCGCTTCCTCGCCTCCTTGTCGAGCGCCGAGCCCGGCCGGACGTAGAAGCTGACATCGGCGATCGCGACGATCGCCTTCCAGCCGCCCGCATTGTCGGGATCGTCGTCCGCCTCGGCCCAGACCGCGTCGTCATGGTCGCGCGCATCGGCCGGATCGATCGCGACGATGGGGATGTGGGTGAGGTCCTCGCGTCCGCCGAGGTCCAGCCTCGCCACCCGCTCCGCCTCCGCCAGCACTTCGTCGGGAAATTCGTGCGGAATGCCGTGCTTGTGGATCGCGATCAGGCTGAAGCTGCGCGGCGCGAAGGGGTCGCCGAGGATGGTATCGACCCGCGCCGTCAGCCGGGGCGGCCGCCCCACCTTCTCGGCCAGCACCAGATCGCCCGCCTCCGCGTCGCCAAGCTCGGAAATCGGCAGCTCGCGCCGCTCCTTCTTCTCGACCGGCTTCAGCCAATGCCCGGTCCCCTCCTTGCGGACCACGCCGAGGACCAGCTCGCTGCCCTTCAGCAGCTTTTTCATCGGATGCGCGATCCAGCCGTCGCGCCCCTCCTCGTTCCGCGCGAGAATCCGGTCGCCGACGCCGAGCGCCGCGGCGCCCCGCCCCTTGCGCTCCATCACCCGCAGCCGCGGCGGCGCGCCTTCGGCCTCCCAGCGCTCCGGCACCGCCCAGACCCGGCCCGCATCGTCCACGTCGGCGACCCGCAGCACCGTCACCTTCGGCACCCCGCCCATCTTGTGGAAGGCCCGCCCGGGCCCCGCGTCGATCAGCCCCTCGTCGCCCATGTCGCGCAGCATCTGCTTCAGCGCGATCTTGTCCTGCGCCTTGAGCCCGAACGCCTTGGCGATCTCGCGCTTCCCCGCCGGCGCATCGGACGCGGCGATGAAATCGAGCACCTGTTGGCGGCTGGGGAGGCCACCTTGCTTCAGTTTTCTGGGCATGGCATCCCAACCGCGTCACCCTGAACTTGTTTCAGGGTCCATTCCTCCACCCGAACCGCCGTGCGGCGAAAAGATGGATGCTGAAACAAGTTCAGCATGACGAAGTGGATCATTGCGGCTGTGCCGGAGGCGGCGGCACATACGGCCCAAACGCCCCGCCCGGCACCGCGGAGGCGACCGGGCTTTCCGACCCGTCCGCCGCGACCGAGGAGACGCCGAACACCCAGTCGTCGACGCGGATGCGCGGCAGCGTGGTCGATCTTTCCCGCAATCGTTCGGCGGCACAATCCGGCGTGGCGCAATTGTGGAGCGGCGCAATATAGGGAAGCGATTCCGTCCATTGGCTGGCATCGGTGCGCCGCCAGCGAATGATATAATGGTCGGCGCCGGGAACCCCGTTCCACCGGATCGTCGTATCGGTCGAAACCGCACCCTCCACCGGTGGCGCGGGCGGCATCGGCG
>DATINU010000061.1:0-7557 GCA_035473955.1 Allosphingosinicella sp. | reverse complement strand
GTCGTGCGCGGCCGCCGCGAGGTGAGGCGGCTCCACTATCTCAGCCTGCCGGGCCCCGGCGGCGTCCAAGGCGGATGAACCTCGACGACCAGTTCCACCGCTATTTCGGGACCGCCGACCTCCAGGCCGTGCCGCCCGCCGCGCTCGCCGCCGGGATCGAGCGGATGCAGGTCGATTTCGGCCTGGAGAAAGACCGCGGCCGCCGCTTCGCGCTCTGGGCGCTGATGCACCTGCTGGGCGCCGCGCCCGACCTCGACGTCGCGTTCAGGGACGCCGCCGATCGCGATGCGGCGCGAAGCTTCATGGAAATGGTCGAACAGTCGCCGGGCGGGCCATTGTAACACTAATGCAACGACCGGCCCGAATTCGGCACCTTCTGGCCGGATCGCACCCCTTTTCGCTTCCGCCGGATAGGGGGAAAGGGTTAGTTGGCGACAAAGGGCGCGGAAGAAGCCGCGAAACTCGCAGGACGCGCTCTTTTGGGGAGCGCATCATGACCAAATCTTCGACGAAGTTCCGCTTCGGCAGCGCCACGATCGCCTTGGCGGTCGCCAGCCTCGCCGGCCCGGCTTTCGCGCAGGATCTGCCGCAGGGCGGCACGCAGGCAGGACAGGGCGAGCAGAATGTCGTCGTCACCGGTTCGCGCATCCGCCGCGATCCGCTCGATCAGGATCAGCCTGTCACCTTCGTCGACCGGGCGGATATTGACCGCACCGGCCTCACGTCCGCGGCCGAGGTGCTCCAGCGCCTGCCCAGCTCCGGCGGCGCGCTCAACAGCCGGTTCAACAATAGCGGCAATTTCGGCAATCCGCCCGATGGCGGCGGCGTCGGTGCCGGCGCGGCCGAGGTGGATCTGCGCTATCTCGGCTCGCGGCGCGTGCTCGTGCTGGTCGATGGCCTGCGCTACGTCAACGGCGCTTCGGCCTCGGGCGTGCCGGGCTCGGTCGATCTCAACTCGATCCCGGAAAGCATGATCGACCGGATCGAGGTCCTGCAGGGCGGCGCTTCGGCCATTTACGGCTCGGACGCCATTTCCGGCGTGGTCAACATCATCTCGCGCCGCCAGCAGGAAGGTCTCCGGGCCTCGGCGCAGCTGGGCCAATTCGACGAGGGCGACGGTTTCAGCCAGAACTACCAGCTGAGCTGGGGCCATGGCGGTCGCGACGACACCATCCACATCGTCTTCGGCTTCAATTATGTGAAGCAGGAAGAGGTCAGCTCCGGCGACCGTTCGATCTCGCTCTTCCCGACGCCTGGCCTCACCGCCTGCGACAATGCCTGCAGTTCCGGCACGCCGAACGGCCGCTTCATCATCGGCAATTCGGACCTCACCCTGATCGCGCCGGTGCTCAACGGGTCGCCGACCTTGGCCAGCTACCGGCCGTGGGCGGGCAATTCGGACCGCTTCAATTTCGCGCCGTTCAACTTCATCCAGGTGCCGGTCGAGCGTTATGGCGGCTTCGTCAATTTCAGCGCCGAGGTGACCCCGGGGGTTAATTTCAACGTCCACGGCATCTGGAATCGGCGCAACTCCTCGAACCAGGCGGCGCCGCTGCCGCTCTTCGTCGGTCCGGATGCCGGCAACGGCAATCTGCTCGATACGATCGTGATCGACGCCACCAACCCGTTCAATCCCTTCGGCCAGCTCGGCCCCGGCACCTATGCCTTCATCGGCCGCCGCGTCGTGGAGAATGGGCCGCGGCGCTACGACCAGCAGGTCGATACCACCTATCTCGGCGGGACGCTGGACGGCTCGTTCCAGCTCGGGGGCAATGAGTGGCACTGGGACATGAATGCCGTGTGGGGCCGCAATGTCGCCAAGCAGGAGGTGCACGGCAACATAAATGCCGCCAATCTCCAGCGCGCGCTCGGCCCGGTCGCGCAGTGCACCGCACCCTGTACGCCGTTCAACATTTTTGGGGGGGCGGGGTCGATTACGCAGGCGATGCTGGATTATGTCGGGTTCACGCAGCGCGACCGCAGCCAGCAGCGGATCTGGGATTTCTCGGCCAACGTCACGGGCGACCTGTTCGCGCTGCCCGGCGGCAATGCCGGGATCGCGATCGGCGTCGAATATCGCGACCTCTCCGGCAGCTTCGACCCCGATCCGATCGTCGCCGCCGGCCTCGGCTCCGACATTCCGGCGCTGCCCACGCGGGGCGGCTACAACGTCGCCGAAGCCTATGCCGAGCTGCGCCTGCCGCTGCTCGCCGACACCGGCTTCTTCCACCGGCTCGAACTGACCGGCGCCGCGCGCTATTCGGATTATTCGACCTCGGGCTCGACGACCACATTCAGCGCCGGGATCAACTGGGAGCCGATCGAGGACCTGCTCTTCCGCGGCTCCTGGGCCGAGGGCTTCCGCGCCCCGAGCATCGGCGAATTGTTCGGCACCCCATCGCGCTTCGACCAGGAGGTCGTCGACCCCTGTTCGGGCATGACGCCTGCGACCCCGGCCAATATCCGGGCCAATTGCGTCGCCGACGGCGTTCCCAACAACAACTCCTACGTGCAGCTGAACGCGCAGTTGCCGGTGATCACCGGCGGCAATCCCGATCTCGATCCCGAGGGCAGCGAGAGCTGGGGCGTCGGCATGGTCTGGCGGCCGTCCTTCCTGCCGCGCCTCTCGCTCGAGGCCAATTACTACAACATCAAGGTGGACGGCGCGATCTCGGCGATCGACGCCGGAACCCTGCTCGGCCGCTGCGCGCAGAACGGGGACGCGCTCTCCTGCGCGGCGATCGACCGCTCGGCCTCGGGCCAGGTCACCCAGATCCGCGGCCTGCTGCAGAACATCGCGAGCATCGAAACGGACGGGCTCGACCTCAGCCTCAACTGGCGCAGCCCGGACTATGGCATCGGCTCGTTCAACCTGCTGTGGAACAACACCTTCCTGTTCAACTATGCGGTCACCGTGCCGGCGACCAACGGCGTTACCGTGATCGACCGCGAAGGCACCGAGCAGGGCAGCCCCGATCAGGCCTTCCCGAAATTCAAATCGACCCTGATCCTCGATTGGACCCGCGGCCAGGTCGGCGCCTCGCTCACCGGGCGCTATATCGACAGCGTGGTCGAAGGAAACGGCAACGAGCTGAGCGACCGGCTCTACGTCGATCTGCAGCTCCGGTGGAACCCGGACTGGGTCGGCGAGGGCCTCGGCTTCGCGATCGGCGCCAACAACCTGTTCAACTCCGATCCCCCCGCCTGCTTCAGCTGCGGCCTCAACAATATGGACCCGACCACCTACGACGTGCCGGGGACGTTCTTCTACGGGCGGATTACGTTCAGGATGTAAACAGGCAAGAAAAGCCGGCGGCGATTACATGTCGCCGCCGGCTTGCCATAATAATGGCCCCGATGTAGGCAAAGCTCTCCCCTGACGCGGGCGGCGATTCGATTGCCGCTCGTCTATCCTTGTTGTCGGGGAGGGGGCATGAGGTTGAAAGAAGCGGCGCTGCTGCTGCTCGCGTGCGCAGCGGGGACGGGCGTCGCGGCGGCGGTCGCTTATGCGTCCGAGACGATCACCTACACTTACGACGCGCGGGGCCGGCTGGTCCGGGTCGTGCGCAGCGGCTCGGTGAACAACAACGTTTCGGCCAACTACGCCTATGACAAGGCCGACAACCGGACGAACGTCAATATCGTCTCACCCAACTCACCGCCCTGAGCCTGATCCAAACGGGCGAACGAGCGATGATTTGAGGGGGCAAGAGTCGATGACGAAGACTTTAGGAACATTAGGGGGGACGGGGTTCGCCACGCTGCTCGTCACCAGCGCCCTGACCGCGCCGGCGTCGGCGCAGCAATTGCCCCGTTTCAATCAGACCGACGGCAATGGCGTCGATCTCATCACCGGCGAATTCTTCTTCTCGCTGACCGAGGGATCGATCGGTTCCGGCGAGGGTGAGCTTGCGCTGGTCCGCAACTGGGCGGGCGCCGTGGGGATGACCGACAACTGGACCGGCATCCTCTATCAAAACTACGGCGCGACCGCGATCGTGGTCGAATTCGGCACCTATGCCGATACCTTTGCCTATGCCGGAAGCGGCTTCACCAATACGAAAGCCAACGGCGCGACGCTCGCTTATGCCGACGGCGGCTATCGCTACACGGCGCCGGACGGCACCCAGATCGACTATCGTTCGGGCAGCGCGCGGGGCTGGGTGTTGAAGGGGCATGCCTGCGCGCGCTCGCCGAGCCTGACCTGCTCCGTGCCCACGACGGTCCGGCGGCCGAACGGCATGACTTACACGATGAATTGGGACATCGAGGAGCGTTGCAGCCAATATGACATCGATCTGAACTGCCTGTCCGACCCGCGCGGCTATGTCCGGCTCGGCAGCGTTTCCAACAGCGCCAATTACGTGATCGGAATGAGCTATCTGACCGACACGCCGGGCGCCGGCGATCCGTCGGAAAACTGGTTCATCCGGTCCGGCGCCCAGTTCGGCAATCTCGCGGGATCGCCTCCCACGCCGCCCACGGTGAGCTACGCAAGGCCTTCGTCCACCGTCTTCGACGTAACCGACATCGGCGGCCGGACCTGGCGTTTCACCAATGCGGGCGCCGGCGCAAGGCTGACCGGCATCCGCCGCCCCGGCGCGAGTTCGGACACGACGACGATCAGCTACACGACCGACACGTTCATGGTCGCGTCCGTGGTGCGAGAAGGGGTCACCACCGGCTATTCGCGCAATCTCGGCCCGACCGTGATCACCCAGATCGACGGCGATCCCGGCACCGCCGATCCGCAGACCATCGTCACGGCCGATCCGAGCGGCGCCCGGATCGGCTCGGTCACAGATCCACTCAATCACACCACGACCTACGCCTATGACAGTAATGGGCGGCTCCAACGAGTAACGTTGCCTGAGGGCAACAGTATCGGCTACACGTTCGACGCGCGCGGCAACGTCACCGAGACCCGGCTGCGCGAAAAGGACGACGCGAATGACCCGGGCGACGACATCGTCAGCACCGCCGGCTACGATTATAGCTGCGCCAACGTCGTCACCTGCAACCGGCCGAACAGCACGACCGACGCGCGCGGCCACACTACCCAATATTATTACAACGCCACTCATGGCGGGCTCGAGCGGGTGCGCGGGCCGGCGCCCGGCGGCAGCGGCGACCAGCCGGAGACGCGCTACACCTACGCGCAACGAACCGCGGTCACCGGTCAGCCGGTCTATTTGCTCACCGAGGTTTCGGCTTGCGCGAGCGGCACTGCCGCCACCTGCGTCGGCACCGCGAGCGAGGCGCGGACCGTGACCGCTTATGACAGCGCCAACCTGCGCGTCACGAGCGTCACCGCGCGCAACGGCAGCAACACCGTCTCCTCGACCAGCGCCTTCACCTACGACCAGGTCGGCAATCTGCTGACCGTGGACGGGCCGCTCAGCGGCGGCGCCGACACGATTCGCATGCGCTATGACGGCGGCCGCCGCCTGATCGGCACGGTCGCGCCCGATCCCGACGGCGGTGGCAGCCGGCTGCACGCCGCGACGCGCCGCACCTATACGAACGACCTGCTCACCAGGGTCGAGACCGGCACGGTACAGAGCCAGTCGGACGCGCATTGGGCCGCCTTCTCGCCGGCGCAGAAGATCGAGATGGACTATGACGGTTACGCCCGCCCGATCCAGCAGCGGCTGATGTCGGGCAGCACGGTCCAGGCCGTCTCCCAGCTGGGCTATGACGCGCTCGGGCGGGCGCAATGCGAGGTCCAGCGGATGAATCCGGCCGAGTTCGGCTCGCTGACCTCGAACGCCTGCGCGCTCGACACGCAGGGCACGGGCAGCGGCGATTACGGCCCCGACCGGATCACGCGCACCTATTACGACGCCGCCGGGCGGGTGAGCCAGATCCGCGCCGCCTACGGGGTGAGCGGGCAGGAAGCCAATGTCGTCACCTATGGCTATACCAATAATGGCCAGGTGCTGACCCTGACCGACCCCAACGGGAACACCACCGCCAACCAATATGACGGTTACGACCGGGTGGTCGCGACCTTCTATCCCAACGCCACGGGCGGCGGGATCAACTGGAGCGATTACCGCGCCTTCGGCTACGACGCCGCCGGCAACCTCACCAACCTGCTCAACCGCGACGGCAGCGCCGTGAGCTTCGGCTACGATCATCTGAACCGGCTGACGACGAAGGACCTGCCGGGCAGCGAGCCCACGGTGAGCTACAGCTACGACCTGATGGGGCGGCCGCTCACGGCCTCGACCGCCTCGCCCGCGCACAGCGTCAGCATGAGCTACGACGCGCTGGGCCGGGTGCTGACCCAGGCGGGGCCGCAGGGCACGGCGAGCTTCACCTATGACGAGGCGGGCCGCCGCGCGACGATGAGCTATCCGGGCAGCGGGCCGGTGATCGGCTACAGCTACGATGCGGCCTCGCAGCTCACCGCGATCAGCCGCGATCCGGCCGGCACGCCGGCGCAGCTCGCCGCTTATGCCTATGACGATCTCGGCCGGCGCACGTTGCTGACGCGGGGCAACGGGGCGACCACCGCCTACAGCTACGACAATGTCTCGCGGCTCAGCCAGATGGTGCACAATGCCAGCGGCACCAGCTACGACCTCACGCTCGACTACGGCTACAACCCGGCCGGGCAGATCGTCTCGACCGTTCGTTCGAACGACACCTATGCCTGGGGCGGCCATTATGCGGTGACGCGCGCCTATACCGCGAACGGGCGCAACGAATATGCGGCCGCCGGCGGCGTGACCCCGACCTACGACAACAACCGCAACCTGGCCTCGGCGGGGAGCGCGACCTACGCCTATACGAGCGAGAACATGCTGAGCGCGGCGTCGGGCGGGGTGACGCTGACCTACGATCCGGCGCTGCGGCTCTATGAGACGGTGGGCGGCGCTTCGACCACGCGCATGGCCTATGACGGCGAGAATGCGATCGCGGAGTATAACGGGGCGAACGCGGTGCAGCGGCGCTACGTCTACGGGCCGGGCGGCGACGAGCCCCTGCTGCGCTTCGAAGGCTCGGGCACTTCGACCCCGGTTTATTACAATCAAGACGAGCGCGGCAGCGTGATCGCCCAGTCGGACGGCGCGGGCGCCGTCACGGGCATCAACCGTTACGACGAATATGGCATCCCGGCGTCGACGAACACCGGGCGGTTCCAGTATACCGGGCAGATGTGGCTGGCCGAGCTCGGCCTGCAGCACAGCCGCGCCCGCGCCTACTCCCCCACGATGGGGCGGTTCCTGCAGCCCGATCCGATCGGCTATGCGGGCGGCATGAACCTCCAGGCCTATGTGAGCAACGATCCGGTCAACCTGGTCGATCCGACCGGGCTGGACGAGGAGGAGGCGGAGCCCGATCCGGACACTTGCGACGAGGGCCGGTTCTACGACGCCGATCCGCGCCACATGCTAACGGAATTAGGCGGAGCGACCGCTCCGACTCTCGCCAAAGGCCCACCATCCGCGCCGTGAACGCGCGCAATTCGCGTCGCCAACGCCAACATTCGCACCGCCAACGCCAACATCCGCACCGCCCGCGCCACGCTGGCGCGACGCGGTGGCAGCA
>DATINU010000060.1:0-2570 GCA_035473955.1 Allosphingosinicella sp. | reverse complement strand
AGGTCGATGCCGCCTCCTGCCCGCAACTCTTCTCCATCGTCAGCGCCCTCGCCGCGCGCGGCGGCCTGCCGACGCCCCGCATCTATCTGATCGATTCCCCGCACCCCAACGCTTTCGCCACCGGCCGCAACCCGCAAAACGCCGCCGTGGCTGCGACCACGGGCCTGCTCGGCCTGCTGAACCGCGACGAGGTGGCGGCGGTGATGGCGCACGAACTGGCGCATGTGAAGAATCGCGACACGCTCGTCATGACGATGACCGCGACCATCGCCGGCGCGATCTCGATGCTCGCCAATTTCGGCCTTCTGTTCCGCGGCAATGACAGCCGCGGCAATCTGTTCGCGATGCTGCTTGCGGTGATTGTCGCCCCCTTCGCCGCGATGCTCGTCCAGCTCGCGATCAGCCGCACCCGCGAATATGGCGCCGATGCCGGCGGCGCGGCGATGCACGGCAATCCCCGCGCGCTTGCTTCGGCCCTAGCCAAGCTCACACGCGGCGCCGAGGCGGTGCCGAGTCCATTCGCGGCGAAGAACCCCGCCGCCGCCGCGCTCTACATCGTCCCCGGCCTGGGCCGCGGCGACAGCTGGTTCTCCACCCATCCGGCGACCGAGAACCGGATCGCCGCCTTGGAGGCGATGGCCGATGAAATGGGCCTGGCGACGGCGCCGCCGGTGATCGAGCCGACCCGGTCGTCCTCGACAGTCTCAGGGAGTCGTCGCACCTCCAGCGCGCTCGACCCGCTCGGGCGGCGCGGCTGAGCCGGATCGATCCGCCGGGCACGGCCGCGCGCCGGGGCGCCCTGCATCTGCTCGATGCGGTCCTGCGCAAGGGACTGCCGCTCGAAGCCGCGATGAACGCGGCGACCCGCGACCTTGAGCGGCCGGACGACCGCGCCTTCGCCCATGCCATGGCGGCCGAAACGCTGCGCCGCCTGCCCGATCTCGACGACCTGATCGATCGGGCGACGAAGAAGCGCCTGCCGGACGATGCCAAGGCCCGTTTCGCCTTGCGCCTGGCCTTGGTGCAGGCGCTGGCGCTCGGCACGCCGCATCATGCCGCCATTTCCACGGTTCTGCCTTTGGTGGATGGCGGTCCGCGTCGCCTCGTGCACGGCGTGTTTTCGACGGTGATGCGCGAGAAATGGGCGCTTCCCGAGGTTCCGAAACTGCCCGGCGCCGTCGTCGAACGCTGGCGCAAGGCCTGGGGCGAGGAGGTGGTGGAGACCGCCGCGCGGCTCATCGCCGCGCCGCCGCGGATCGACCTGATCCTCAAGGACAATGACGACGTGCCGCCCATCGATGGCGCGAGCCTGCTGCCCGGCCATTTGCGGGTGCCCGCCGGTACGGCCGTGGCCGAATTGCCCGGCTACGCGGAGGGGCAATTCTGGGTGCAGGACGTCTCCGCGGCCGCACCCGCGCGGTTGCTCGGCGGGGGCGATGGCCGCACTGTCCTCGATCTTTGCGCCGCGCCGGGCGGCAAGACGATGCAACTGGCCGCTGCGGGCTGGGCCGTGACTGCGCTCGACGTCTCGGAAAGTCGTCTGGCGCGACTTTCCGAGAATCTCGCCCGCACCGGCCTTGCCGCCGAGCTCGTCACGGCTGACGTCATGGCATGGTCGCCGCCAGCGCCGGTCGACGCGATCCTGCTCGATGCGCCCTGCTCGGCGAGCGGCATCTTCCGCCGCCATCCCGACGTGCTTCACCGGGTGCGGCCGAAGGCGATCGCCGCGCTGGCCGAGGCGCAGGGGGCGATGCTGCTGCGCGCCGCGGACTGGCTGAAGCCGGGCGGCCGCCTCGTCTATTCGGTCTGCTCGCTCGAGCCTGAAGAGGGCGAAGCGGTGATCGATGCGTTTCTCGAACGGCGCGATGATTATGAGGAAATCGAACGCCGGCGCATTCTGCCGGGCGCCTATGCGGACGAGGGTGGCGCCGACAGCTTCTTCATCGCCGGCCTCATCCGCAAATAAACGGGGATAAAATCGGGCGATTCCTTGCCCCGCGAGTCGCGGGGGTGTTAGGATTCCCCCGTGCAGCAGCCGGTCCGCATTTCCCCCTCCATCCTGTCGGCCGATTTCGCCCGGCTCGGCGAGGAGGTGCGCGCCGTCGACGCGGCCGGCGCCGACTGGATCCATGTCGACGTGATGGACGGCCATTTCGTGCCCAATCTCACGATCGGGCCAATGGTGGTTAAGGCGCTTCGCCCGCACACGGCGAAGCCGCTCGACGTCCATTTGATGATCTCCCCCGCCGATCCCTTCATTGAGGCCTTCGCCGAGGCGGGCGCCGACATCATCACCGTTCATCCGGAGGCCGGACCTCACGTCCACCGTACCGTCCAGAAGGTGAAATCGCTCGGCAAGCGCGCCGGCGTCTCGCTCAATCCGGCGACACCGGCCAAGGCGCTCGATTATGTGCTCGAGGAGCTTGATCTCGTTCTGGTGATGAGCGTCAATACTGATCTGGACTTAACGGCTACATGCAGTGATGCATCCGAATATTCTAGATTGGGCTTTTGGCAAACTTGGTGCAAACACGATGAAGTAAATTATGCCCTCTTACACTGTCAGTCAA
>DATINU010000059.1:0-1793 GCA_035473955.1 Allosphingosinicella sp. | reverse complement strand
CACGTGGGCATCGCCCTCGTTCAGGCCGAGGAGGCCGTAGGGGTTCAGGCGCGCGTCCATGCAGGCGAGCACCGCGACGCGCTTGCCGGGAGGCAGCGGCAGGTCCCCTCTGTCGAATCCCTGCGCATAGGACTTGGCGTTGTCGATCAGCTGGTCGGTCTGACTCATCTTCCCCTCCTCGGTAGAAGCTATCTTGATAAACCTTATCAACAAAGATGTCTTTCTGACAGAAGGCGTGGCAGATCCCAAGCCGAGCCGACCTAACCAAATGGTTATTTGGTAGCCTCCTCCTAACCAAACGTTCATTTGGATAGCGGAGGTGGCGCATGGATCGAGAGAGGCAGCGACTGAGTGCTTCGGAGCGGCGGGAGCTGATCCGGCGCGCGGCGATGCAGGCCTTTGCCGAGCGCGGCTACGAGGGAGCTTCGATTGGCGAGATCGCGCAGGCGGCGGGAATCACGCCGGCGGTTATCTACGATCACTACTCCTCCAAGGCCGAGCTGCAGATCGAGCTGCTCGAGCGGCAGACCGCAGAGCTGCTCGGCTTCGTCGGCGAAGCGCTGCAGAACGCACCCGAGGGGCTCGAAGAGCGCATGCGAGTCGGCGTTGACGCCTTCTTCCGTTTTGTCGAGGAGCACAGCTTCGCCTGGCGCATGCTCTTTCGCGACCCACCGACCGACCCGGGGGTGGCGGCGGCCTACCGACGACTCGATCGCCAGGCGACGGTTGGAATCACCGCCTTTATAGAGGCGAGCGCGGGAGAGGCCCTGGCCGCTGAGGATGTCCCGCCGCAGGCCGCGGAGATGTTCGCGGAAATGCTGAAGAACGCCCAGAACGGCCTCGCCTCCTGGTGGTATGAGCACCCCGAGGTCCCCCGCGAGGAGATCGTCCAGCGCCTGCTCCAGTTCTGCTGGACGGGCCTGGCGCAGCTGGCGAGCCGCGACCCGGAAAGGGCGTGATGACCCGCCACCCCCGCCTCCCCGCCAACGGGCGACTGCTGCAGCTCGTGGCTCTCGCCCATGCCGCGGTTGGAAGCGTCTTCTATCGCGAGGAGCTGCGAACGATCGCCGGCGATGGCATCGCCGGGGCGATCCCCTACCGCGGGCCGAAGGCCACCGCCTTCTGGTTCTTCCTGCCCTCGCCGCTGCTCTGGGTCCTGGGCGGCCTGATGAGGAGAGCCGAGGAGGCAGGCGATGGACAGGCGCTGCGGGAGGCCAGCCGGGTCAGCCTGGCGAGCGCGATCGTCGCCCTCATCTGTTTGCCCGTCTCCGGATTCTGGGCCTGGCTGGCGATCTCACTGCGTGGGCTGCGCGACGCCAGGCGGATCGGATCGTGACGACGGTGTCCGCGGAGTCGCCGGGAAGGTGGTTGCGGGCGCTGACGCTCGCCCACGCCGGAGTCGGCATCGCCGTCTACCGTCGCGAGCTGCGCGGGATCGCCGCCGACGGCTTCTTCGGCGCGGTTCCCTACCGCAGCGAGCGGGCGGCGGCACTGTGGTTCATCGGCACCGCATTTCCGGGTTGGATGGTCGGCCACCTCGTCGACGTCGCCGCGACGGCTGGCGATCGGCGTTCGGTCCGGCTCGCCGGGCTGCTCGGTTTGAGCGCCGGCCTCGGCGGCGGGATCCTGATGCCGAAGTCGCCACTGTGGGTGCAGGCAATCGTCTGCGCGCGCATCGTGCGCGACTCGCGCCTGCGCACGGGAGTTGCTGCGGCGTGATTTAAGCCATCTCTCAAATAGAGGCGAGGGACCGCGGCGGCCTTATCAGGCCGCCGCGGCCAAGCTACGCCCCG
>DATINU010000058.1:0-4043 GCA_035473955.1 Allosphingosinicella sp. | reverse complement strand
CGGAGTCGCGGGCTATGCGATCGACGTCGAGGATCAGGAACAGGCGCATGCCGATCTCGCCCGCTTCGTCCGCGCCCAGCGGGACATGCTTGACCGGCTTTCGGCCGGCGTCGCCCAGTTCGGCCGCGACCGCGGCCTGATCTTCTTCAATCAGCCTTTCGCCCGCTTGTTCTCGCTGACCGCCGATTTCCTGGCCGACCGGCCGGAGTTCGACCGGGTCATCGACGCGATGCGCGAGGCGGGCAACCTGCCCGAAGTGCGCGACTTCCCCGATTGGAAGGAGGAGCATCGGGCCTGGTTTATCTCCGACCTCGCCGACGAGGAGGATTGGCTGCTGCCGGGCGGCAAGCATTTGCGCGTCGTCGCCCAGCCGCTTCCCGATGGCGGCCTCCTGATCATCTTCGAGGACCGGACCGAGCAGATCCAGCTCGCCTCGGCCCGCGACACCCTGCTGCGCGTGCGCACCGCCACCTTCGACAATCTGTTCGAGGCCATCGGCGTGTTCGCCTCGGACGGCCGGCTCAACCTCTGGAACAACCGCTTCCGCGAGCTCTGGGGTCTGGACGAAGAGCAGCTCGCCGCCCATCCGCGTGTCGATGCGCTGACCCCGCTGCTGGCGGCGAAGCTCAAGCGCGCCAGTCATGCGGGGCTGGTTCGCGAGCTGGTGCGCAGCGCCACGGTCGAGCGCAAGCAGCGCTCGGGCCGGGTCTCGATGCAGGACGGGCGCGAGTTCGAATTCGCCGCGGTGCCGCTGCCGGACGGCAATGCGCTCTTCACCATGCTCGACATTTCGGACAGCCGGAAGGTCGAAGCCGCGCTTCGCGACCGCAACGAGGCGCTGGAGGAGGCCGACCGGCTCAAGACCGCCTTCGTCTCGAACATGAGCTACGAGTTGCGCACCCCGTTGACCTCGATCGCCGGCTTCGCCGAGATGATGGCGGGCGGCTATGCCGGCGAGCTGCCGGGGACGGCGAGCGATTATGTCGCGGCGATTCTCGAGAGCGTCGGCCGGCTGGGCGCGCTGATCGACAATGTGCTCGACCTCACGCAGAGCGACACCGGCAGCCTGCTCCTCGCCGAGGAGGAGGTGGATCTCGCCCGGCTCTGCGCCGAGGTGGCCGAGGATGCGCAGACGCTGGCCGGGCGGCAGACGATCGAACTGGCGCTGGAGGTGAAGAAGAGCGTCGGCGTGGTGACCGGCGACAGCCGTCGCCTCCATCAGGCGGTCGCCAATCTGGTGCGCAACGCGTTGCTGTACACGGACGAGGGCGGCCGGGTGCTGCTCCGCGCCGAGGGCGGGCGGGACGCGGCCCGGATCATCGTCTCCGACAATGGCCGCGGCATCGACCCGGCCGACCAGAACCGGGTGTTCGACCGCTTTCAGCGGACCGCCGAGGGCAGCAGCGGCGAGGAAGCGGCGATCGGGCTCGGCCTGCCGCTCGCCAAGCAGTTCGTCGAGGCGCATGGCGGCACCATCCAGCTCCAGTCGCGGCCGGGCGAGGGGACCACGGTCACGATCCGCCTGCCGCGCACCGCCGAGCAGCGCGCCGGCTATGCCGCGGCCGAAGCGGCCGGCTGAGCCATGGCCATCCGCCTCGCCGACGAAGCGGCGACCGAACGCTTCGGCGCCGGCTTGGCGCCGCACCTCCTGTCCGGAGACGTGATCGCCCTCTTCGGCACGCTGGGCGCCGGAAAGACCACTTTTGTGCGGGGCGTGCTGCGCGGGCTCGGCCATGACGGCGACGTCGCCAGCCCGACCTTTCCCATCGTCCAGACCTACGATCCGCCGGCGGTCAGGCTGCCGCTATGGCACGTCGATCTCTACCGGATCGAGGACGCGGCCGAGCTTGAGGAGATCGGCCTGGACGATGCCCGCACCGATGCCGTCCTGCTGATCGAATGGCCGGATCGCTTGCCGCGGCTCTGGCCCGAAACCCTCCGCCTGACCCTCGATATCCTTGCCGGTGGCGCGCGCGCCTTGACAGCCTCGGTGCCGCCCGCTTGGGGGACTCGATGGCCGCCCCGATGATTCCGCCCGACGCGGCGCCCGCTTTTCTCGCCGCGCACGGCTGGGCGGAGTGCGAGATACTTCCCCTCGCCGGCGATGCGAGCTTCCGCCGCTACTTTCGGATTGTGGATGGCGACCGAAGGGCGGTGTTGATGGATGCGCCGCCGCCGCAAGAGGATCCGAGGCCCTTCGTCGCCGTCGCCGAGTGGTTGACCGGGGCGGGGCTGTCGGCGCCTGCGATCCTCGGCCGCGATCTGGAGCGGGGCATGCTGCTGCTCGACGATTTCGGCGACGATCGCCTGCGCGAAGCGCTCGACGCGGCCCCGGAGCGGGAGAGCGAGCTCTACACTTTGGCCACGGATCTGCTCGTTCATCTCCACGCCCGGCCGCCGATGGAGGGGCTGCGTTCGCACGGGCTCGATCAGTGGCTCGACGAGTTGAAGCTCTTCACCGACTGGTATTGCCCGGCCTTCGAGCTGGCAATCGACGCCGAGGCCTATCAGGCGGTCTGGCGGGAGGCCTTGGCGCCCGTGGCCGCCGACGGTCTCGCGCCTGTCATGGTGCTGCGCGATTATCATGCCGAGAATATCATGCTGATCGGCGACAGGGAGGGGATCGGCCATTTCGGTCTGCTCGATTTTCAGGACGCGGTCGCCGGCCACCCGGCCTACGATCTCGCCTCGGTGCTCGAGGATGCGCGCCGCGACGTCAGCCCTCCGGTGGAGCGGGCAATGATCGATCGCTATGTGAAGGCCACCGGCCAAGGCCCTGAATTCGAACGGGCTTATTGGGCGCTGTCGGCCCAGCGCAACACCCGCATCCTCGGCGTCTTCACCCGCCTCTGGAAGCGCGACGGCAAGCCCCATTACAAGCGCTTCCAGCCCCGCATGTGGGGCCTGCTCGAGCGGGATCTGCGTCATCCGGCGCTCGCCGGGGTCCGCGCCTGGTTCGATGCCAATGTGCCGGCCGAAAGCCGCGCCGCCGCCTGGCAGGGGGAGAGCGCGGCATGAGCCGCTACAAGAAGCCGCTCGCGCTCCGCCCGGTTCCGGCCGCCGAGGTGCCGAAGACGGCGATGGTGATGGCGGCCGGCCTCGGCAAACGCATGCGGCCGTTGACGGCGACCCGGCCCAAGCCGCTGGTCGAAGTGGCGGGGAAAGCGCTGATCGACCACAGCATCGAGCATCTGAAGGCGGCGGGCGTGAGCAAGGCGGTGGTCAACGTGCACTATCTGGCCGGCGCACTCGAAGCTCATCTCAAGAATCGCGTCGAAGGCATTGAAATCCTGATCTCGGATGAGCGCAAGCAATTGCTCGAAACCGGCGGCGGGCTGAAGCGGGCCTTGCCCTTTCTCGACGCCGATCCCTTCCTCGCCGTCAATTCCGACAATCTCTGGATCGACGGGCCGGTCGATACGCTCCGCCTGCTCGCGTCGGGCTGGGACGACGCGCGGATGGACATGCTGCTGCTGCTGGTGCCGTTGGCGCGGGCGCACTGTCACAAGGGGTCCGGCGACTTTCATATGAGCGCCACCGGCAAGCTGCGCCGCCGCAAGCCCAATCAGGTCGCACCCTTCGTCTATACCGGGATCCAGATGATCTCGAAGCGCGTCTTCGAGGCGGAGACGCCGGAGGGGCCGTTTTCCACCAACATCCTGTGGGACCGCGCGATCGCCGCGGGGCGCTGCTTCGGCGCCGTCCACCAGGGCCTCTGGTTCGACATCGGCCGCCCGCAGAGCATCGCCGCCGCCGAGGCGATCCTCGACGAAGCCTGAGCGGCCCACTAGGCTCTGGCGCGTGACCGCGCCGCACGTCTTCACCATCCCGCCGCACCGCGCCTTCGCCGACGCGCTGGCCGCGGGGCTCATCGCGCGTTTCGGGGCTGAGAGAACCGGCCTTGCCCAAGGGCTTGTATTGGTCCCCAACAAGCGCGCGGCGCGGGCGATCCAGGATGCCTTCGTGCGGCGTTCGGGGGGAGGGTTGCTGCTGCCCCGGCTGGTCCCCGTCGGCGATCCCGAGCTGGACGAGCGGATCGGAGG
>DATINU010000057.1:0-4412 GCA_035473955.1 Allosphingosinicella sp. | reverse complement strand
TCTCTCAGCCCGCGCGCTACGCGCCGGACCCGCCGGGGCTGATCCTGAGCGCCGCGGAGGCCGCGCGCCAGGCGATGCTGCGCGCGCTGCCGCCGCCGCGCCGGGCGGGCCGATGAGGCGTGCTGCCATGCGGCATCCGCGCGGGCGCTACCTGATCCTGATCGCCGTGCCGCTCGCGCTGGCGGTGCTGCTGACCCTGTTCATCGGCCGGATCGGCGCGCCGGACGATGCGCTGACGCCCGAGGCGCTGCACCGGATCGAGCTGCAGAACCGCAAGGCGGCGATGAACGCGGCCGCCGTCCAGCGCGCGGAATCGCAGGCGACCGCCCAAGCGGCCGACCGCGAGGCCGACCTGCGCGACGCCGGCAACGACGCCGCCCCGCTCACTCGCTTCGAAACCGCCAACGCCACCCGTTAAGCGCGCTTGCCCGCCCAGCCAGATCAGCTAGTTATGCGGCCCATGATCGCAATCTCGCTCCTCGCTTTGCTGCTCGCCGCCGCGCCCGCCCGGCCGTCGGACGATCGCGCGCGCGACGATCTGCAGACCTATTTCTCGCTCCGCGACTATCCGGCCGACGCCCGCGCCGCCAGCGCCCAGGGCATCGTCCGCGTCCAGCTCGGCATCGGCCCCGACGGCCGGGTCACCGATTGCACAATCACCCGCAACAGCGGTGCCGCCAGCCTGGACGCCGCCACTTGCCGGATCCTGCGCGAGCGCGGCCATTTCCCGCCGCCCCGCAACGCCCGCGGCCGCCCCTCGCGCGGCTTCGTCGAAGGCGCCGTCGAATGGCGGCTGCCGCCCGGAGTCGTCGCCGTCCGGCGCCCGGTGAACGACTCCGTCGCCAGCGTGCTCCCCGACGAGGCGCTGGGCCGTCCCGGCCCGCCCAATCGCGCGCTCGGCCCCTTCCCGCCGCGCCGCCTTCAGGCCGCTCCCGGAGGCTATTTCCTGCCCGGCGACTATCCGCGCGGCGCCCTTGCCGCGCGCCGCGAAGGCGAGGTCGGCTATGAGCTGACGATCGGCACCAGCGGCCGCGTTTCGAACTGCCGGGTGACCCGCTCGAGCGGCGACGTCGCGCTCGACGCCGCGACCTGCCGCGTGCTTCGCGAGCGCGCCCGCTACATCCCGGCGCGCGACCTGCAGGGCGGCACCACCGAAGGGGTGGACGCCGGCAGCCATGCGTGGCGGCTGCCGCGCCCCTGACGCCCCGGGTCACGCAGGCTTTGCCGGGACGCGGCGGCGCGGCTAGACCGGCCCCATGAGCGCGGACCCGAGCCAGATTGTCACCCCGATCATCCTTTGCGGCGGCGCCGGGACTCGACTCTGGCCGCTCTCGCGCAAAGCGCGGCCGAAGCAGATGCTCGACCTCACCGGCGGCGGGACCATGCTGGCGCTGACCGCCGAGCGCGTCGCCGACCCCGGCCTGTTCGCCGCCCCGATCGTGGTGGCGGGCGAGACGCAGGCCGCGGCGATCGAAGCGGCCCTGCCGCATCTCGGCGCGCTGATTCTCGAGCCGGCGGGCCGCAACACCGCGCCGGCGATCGCCTTGGCGACGCTGGAGGCCGGCGAGGACGACCTGTTGCTCGTCCTGCCGAGCGACCAGCTGGTGCGCGACCCGGCGGGCTTTCGCGAGGCCGTGCGCCGCGCGCTGCCGGCCGCCCTTGACGGTTGGATCGTCACCTTCGGGATGAAGGCGGAACGGCCCGAAACCGGCTACGGCTATATCGAACGGGGCGAGGCGTTGGCCGAGGGCGTGCATGTGGCGGCGCGGTTCGTCGAGAAGCCGGACGCGGCGACCGCCGAGGCCTATCTCGCCGGCGGGCGGCACGACTGGAACGGCGGCATCTTCCTGTTCCGCGCCCGGACCATGATCGAGGCGCTTCGCGAATTCGCGCCGGAGGTGCTGGCGGCGGCCGAAGCGGCGATGGCCGCCGCCCGGCGCAGCGGCCTAATCATTCGCCCGGGCGGCGACGCCTTCGCCGCCGCGCCCTCCGTTTCGATCGACTATGCGGTGATGGAGAAAGCCGGGAAGGTGGCGGTCGTGCCGACGCAGGTCGGCTGGTCGGATATCGGCAGCTGGGAGGCATTGCACATCGTGGCGGACAAGGACGGGGACGACAATGTCGTGGTCGGGCCGGGCATGGCGCTCAACTCCAAAGGCTGCCTGATCCGCTCCGACGGGCCGATGGTGGCTGTCATCGGGGTCGAGGATCTCGTGGTCGTCGCCACCGGCGATGCGGTGGTGGTGGTGCCGCGCAGCCGCAGCCAGGAGGTGAAGGACGTGGTCGAGGCGTTGAAGCTCAAAGGGCTGGAGGATTTGCTGTGAGGGCATTGGGGACGAGCGGACTGGCGACGCCGAAGCTGGTGCTTGGCGACAACGTCTTCGGCTGGAATTTGACGGGCGAGGAGGCCTTCCGCGTGCTCGATCGTTTCGCGGAGGCGGGCGGAACGATGATCGACACGGCCGACGTCTATTCGGCCTGGGTGCCCGGCCATGAAGGCGGGGAATCGGAAAGGCTGCTCGGCGAATGGCTGAAGCGGCGCGGCGGCAAAAGCGGGCTGCTGATCGCGACCAAGGTCGGCTATTCGGACGGCCTGGCCCCGGCGACGATCGCGGCGGCCTGCAATGCCTCGCTCGCGCGGCTCGGGATCGAGACGATCGACCTTTATTACGCGCACAAGGACGATGCGGGCACGCCGCTCGAAGCGACGCTGGCCGCGTTCGACGCGCTGGTGAAGGCGGGCAAGGTGCGCGCGATCGGCGCTTCCAATTACAGCGCGGCGCGGCTCGGCGAAGCGCTCGACATTTCGGCGCGCGCGGGACTGGCCGCCTATAGCGTGCTCCAGCCGGAATATAATCTGATGACCCGGGGAAGCTACGAAGGGGCGCTGCAGGATCTGTGCGTCGCGCGGAAGATCGGCGTCCTCCCCTATTTCGGCCTCGCCTCGGGCTTCCTCACCGGCAAATACCGCTCCGAGGCCGATTTCGGGAAGAGCGTGCGCGGTGGCCGGATGGCGGCCTATCTCGACGAGCGGGGCAAGCGCGTGCTCGCGGCGCTGGACGAGATCGCGGCGGAAACCAAAGCGACGCAGGCGCAGGTGGCGCTGGCCTGGCTCGCCGCGCAGCCGGGCGTCACCGCCCCGATCGCCAGCGCGACCGGCGCGGCGCAGCTGGAGGAATTGCTCGGCGTGATGACGCTGGAGCTGAGCGCGGAGCAGGTTGCGCGGCTCTCCGCCGCCTCGGCCTGATGACCGTCCTCACCGATCGCGCCCTGATCCGCCTCTCCGGCGAGGATGTGCGTGGTTTCCTGCAGGGGCTGGTGACGAACGATGTCGAGGCGCTCGCACCGGAGCGGCCGCTTTGGGCGGCGCTGCTCAGCGCGCAGGGCAAGGCGCTGTTCGATTTTCTCCTCTGGGATGCGGGCGGGGACGTGCTGGTCGATTGCGAACGCGAGGCGGCGGGGGCGCTGGCGCAAAGGCTGACGCTCTACCGGCTGCGGCGGGCGATCGAGATCGTGCGGGAGGAAACGCTTTGCGTCCATTGGGCGCTCGAGGGGGACATTGGCGTGGCCGACCCGCGCCTTCCCGCCCTTGGCCGGCGCTGGCTGGCACCGGCCTCGGGCGGGGCGGCGGACGAGGCCTGGCTGGCGCACCGGCTCTCGCTCGGCGTGACCGAAGGAATGGCGGAACTCGGCTCTGGCGAGACGCTCTGGCTCGAATGCAATGCGGCCGAGCTGAACGGGGTGAGCTTCGAAAAAGGCTGCTATGTCGGCCAGGAAAATACCGCGCGGATGAACTGGCGGAACAAGGTCAACCGGCGCCTCGTCGTCATTCCCGCAGACGCGCCGGGGCCGAGGGCGCGAATCCACTATCCGGCGCTGGGCCTCGCGGTCGAGCACCGGCGGGTCGACGATCTCGGCGCTGCGCTCGTGCCGGACTGGCTGGCCGGGGCGCTGGCATGAGCCGCTACAACCTCACCCTCAGCTTCGCCTTCCCGCCGCCGCCCGTTCCGGACGGCGTCGCGGTCGAGCCGGTGGAGATCGTGGCGGAATATCCGCACGATCCGGAGGCCTTCACGCAGGGATTGCTCTGGAGCGAGGGACGCCTGTTCGAGACGCTCGGCCAGACCGGGCGTTCCGAGCTGCGCGAGGTGCGCCTGAAGAGCGGCATTCCGCTGCGCCGCGAGCCCTTCCCGCGCGATGTCTGGGGGGAAGGCCTCGCCGACTGGCAGGACGAGATCGTCGCGGTCACGCTGAATTCGGGGATCGCCTTGCGCTGGCAGCGCGAGCAGCTGATGCCGCTCGCGTCCGTGCCCTTTTTGGGGACGAGCTGGGGGATGGCGCGGATCGGCGACGAATTCGTCGTCAGCGACGGCACCGCGCTGCTCCGCTTCGTCGATCCCGAGACGATGGCG
>DATINU010000056.1:0-6673 GCA_035473955.1 Allosphingosinicella sp. | reverse complement strand
CGGACCGTGATGGGCATGCGCTTTCCGGGCGCGCCGCGCGGGCTGAAGCTCGCCTGCGGAGAGAATCCGAAGCGCGTCTACGGGGCCCGCAACCAGATGCCGCAGACGCGGATGGGCAATGTCGCCTTGATGCGCTCCACCTGGCAGCGCGCGCGCGAATATGGCGAGCGGCGGCGGCGCGACCCCAATACCGCCCGCGACATGGCGCTCGATACCCTCGTCGATGCGATGGAGGGCCGGATCCTGGTCCACAACCATTGCTATCGCGCCGACGAGATGGCGATCATGCTCGATATGGCGCGCGAGTTCGGCTTCCACATCGCGGCCTTCCACCACGCCGTGGAGGCCTACAAGATCGCGGACCTGCTGCGCGCCAGCAATACCTGCGCGGCGATGTGGTCCGACTGGTGGGGCTTCAAGATGGAGGCCTATGACGCGATCAACGAGAATATTCCTTTGGTCCACAATGCCGGGGCCTGCGCGATCGTCCATTCCGACGATGCCAACGGCATCCAGCGGCTGAACCAGGAGGCGGCCAAGGCGCTCGCCGACGGGCGGCGGATGGGCATCCAGATTTCGGACGAGACCGCCTGGCGCTGGCTGGCGATCAACCCGGCGACCGCGCTCGGCATCCAGAACGAGACCGGGAGTCTGCGGGCCGGCAAGCGCGCCGACGTGGTGCTGTGGAACGGCAACCCCTTGAGCGTCTACACGCGGCCGCAGCAGGTCTGGATCGACGGCGCGCTGATGTACGACATGAACGATCCGCGGCGGCGGCCGGTCAGCGACTTCGAGCTCGGCCAGCCCGGCGAAGGAGACGTGAAGTGAGGCGCCTCTCGCTGCTGCTGGCGGGCATCGCCGCTTTCGCCGCCACCGCCGCTTCGGCGCAGACCGTCGCGATCACCGGCGGGCGCGTCGTGATCGGCGACGGCACCGAGCCGATCGACGGCGGCACGGTGGTGGTGCGCGATGGGCGGGTGGTCGCCGCGGGAGCCGGTGTCGCCGTGCCTGCCGGGGCACAGGTGGTGGATGCGCGTGGCAAATGGGTGACGCCGGGGATCGTCGCCGGCTTTTCGCGGATCGGGCTGGTCGAGGTCGATGCCGTCAACGAGACCAACGACGTGTCGGCGAACGATTCGCCGTTCAACGCGGCGATCGACGTGGCCCCGGCGATCAACCCGATGTCGACCTCGATCCAGGTGAGCCGCGCGGCCGGCGTGACCCGCGCGGTGGTCTCGCCGGGGACGGGGCGGAGCATCTTCGCCGGGCAGGGCGCGGTGATCGATCTCGGCGGCGACATGAACGCGATCACCCGCGCGCGCCTGTTCCAATATATCGAGTTCGGCGAGGCCGGGGCCAACGACGCCGGCGGCAGCCGGGCGGCGGCGCACGTGCTGCTGCGCAACGCGCTCCGGGAAGCGCGCGATCTGGCGCGGCCCGCCGGGCGGCCGGACGACGTGCTGCTGACCCGGGCCGATGCGACCGCGCTCACCGAGGTGCTCGCCGGGCGGCAATTGCTGCTCGTCCATGTCGAGCGGGCGAGCGACATCCTGCAGACGCTGGCGCTCAAGCAGGAATTTCCGAACCTGCGCCTCGTCCTGGTCGGCGCGACCGAGGGCTGGCGCGTCGCCGAGCAGATTCGCGCCGCGGGCGTGCCCGTGATCGCCAATGCGCTGAACGATCTGCCCGCCACCTTCGAGCAGCTCGCCGCGACCCAATCCAATGTCGGGCGGCTGCGCGCGGCGGGGATCGAGGTCGCGATCGGGATGATCAACGACGACGAGACCCGGCAGGTGCGGCTCGTCACGCAATATGCGGGCAACCTCGTCGGCATCGGCCGGGTGCCGGGGCATACGGGGCTGAGCTGGAACCAGGCCTTCCGCGCGATCAGCGCCGGGCCGGCCGAGGCGCTCGGGCTCGGCGCCGAGATCGGCTCGCTGAGGCCCGGGCGGCGCGGCGACGTGGTGATCTGGGACGGCGACCCGCTGGAGCTTTCGACCGGGGTCGAGGCGGTCTGGATCGACGGCGTGCGGCAGGATCTGACCAACAGGCAGACGCGGCTGAGGGATCGCTACCGGCAGCCCCAAGAGGGTGCGCTCCCGCACGCTTACGACCGGTAGTCCCGTTCGTCATCCTGACGAAAGTCAGGATCCATGAACACCGCGGTGCGAGCTTTGCAAATCCGTGTTCATGGATCCCGGATCAAGTCCGGGATGACGGATGTGGGGGTGCGGTCGTTGGCGCCTAGAGCTTCACCCGGGCCATGCCGGCGGCGTTGTAGCGGTCGCCGGCGACGGCGCGGACGGCTTCGAGGTCGGCGAGGTCCTGCGCGCTCAGTTCGACATCCGCCGCGCCGGCGCTGTCTTCCATCGTCGCGCGACGCTTGACGCCGGGGATGGGGACGATGTCGTCGCCCTGGGCGAGCAGCCATGCCAAAGCGATTTGCGCGAGGCTGACCCCGTGCCGGTCCGCGACCGCGCGGATCGCATCGACGATCCCAAGGTTCGCGCCGAAATTCTCGTCCGAATAACGCGGATCGTTATGCCGCCAGTCGTCGGCGGGAAGATCGGCCTTGCTGCGGATGTTGCCGGCGAGGAAGCCGCGGCCGAGCGGGCTGTAGGGCACGAAACCGATGCCGAGCTCGCGGCAGACGGGGAGGATGTCGTTCTCGACGTCGCGTTCCCAGAGCGAATATTCGCTCTGCAGGGCGGCGATCGGGTGCACGGCGGCGGCGCGGCGGACGGTCTCCGGGCCGGCTTCGGAGAGGGCGATGTGGCGGACCTTCCCCTCCTTCACCAGCGCGGCCATGCCGCCGACCGTTTCCTCGATCGGCGTGTTGGGGTCCACCCGGTGCTGGTAGAAGAGGTCGATCGTGTCGACGCCGAGACGCTTCAAGGAGCCTTCACAGGCGCGGCGGGCATTTTCCGGGCTGCCGTCGAAACCGACCGGCTGGTTGCCGTCCCAGCGCAGCGCGAATTTGGTGGCGATGACGAGGCCGTCGCGCTTCCCCTTGATCGCTTCGCCCAGCAATTCCTCATTGGCGAAGGGGCCGTACATTTCGGCGGTGTCGAAGAAATTGATGCCGAGATCGATAGCCCGGTGGATGGTGGCGATCGATTCGTCGTCGGTCGCGTGGCCGTAGGTGATGTTGCCGCCGCGGACCATCGGCATGCAGCCGATGCCGATGGCGGAGACTTCGAGGCCCTGGCCGAGCGTGCGATATCTCATGTGCCCTCCATCAGGAGCTTGTCGTCCGGTGCCTTGTCGCCGGCGTCGAAGCCGCTGCGGCGGGCGACGGTGGCGGTCGCGGCGACGTCCATGCTGACATTGCCGAGCGTGCGCATCAGATCGGGCAGGGTCTCGACCGCGATCAGCAAGGCGAGCGGCTCGATCGGCAGGCCCATGGCGATGCAGATCGGCGCGATCGAGGTGACGAAGCTGGCCTGGCCCGGAATGCCGACCGCGCCCATCGTCGTGGTCGCGGCGGCGGCCACGCCCAGCGCATAATGCTGCCAGGTCAGCTCGTAGCCGAACCAATAGGCGATGTAGATCGCGACCGCGAGGTTCATTGCCGGTCCGGTCATCCGGAAGATCGCGACCGCCATCGGCAGCGCCACGCCCGAGGCGGCGACCGGCACGTCGAGTTTGTTCGCGGCGCGGAGCATGGCGGGGAGGCAGGCGAGCGAGGATTGGGTCGAGAAAGCGAGCGCCTGGCTGGCGGCGATCGCCTTGGTGAAGCGGATCGGGCCGATGCCGGCGCCGAGCATCGCCACCGGCCAGGCGGCGAGCCAGGTGACGGTGCCGACTGCGGTGACGATGACGACATAATGGAGCAGGGCGCCGAAGGCGGTCGCGCCGGCGCGGGCGCCGACCACATAAGCCAGCGCCAGCACGCCGACCGGGCCGATCCAGAGCACCCAGCCGACGATGATCAGCATGACCTTCTCGATCGCCTGAAAGAAGCCGACCACCGTCTGGCGCGGCTCTTCGGGCAGGCGGACCAATGCGAAGGCGAAGATGACCACGAAGACGATCAGCGGCAGGATCGCGTTCTGCCCGGCGGCGGCAACCGGATTGGTCGGGATCAGCGAGCTGATGAACGCGGCGAAGCTCGGCGCCTCGCCGACCGGCTGGGCCGTGGTCAGCGCCTGCCGCAGCGCGTCGGCCGATTCGGCCGGGAGCGGGAAGAGGTTGAGGAAGAGCGGGGTGAGCAGGGCCGCGGTCAGCGCGGAAAGCCAGAGCAGGGCGACGAACAGGATAATTGCTCGAGTGGCGAGCTTGCTCGCGCGCGCGGCCTCGGCGGAGGCGGCGATGCCGGTGATGAGGAGGGCCACCACGAGAGGGACGATCGTCATCTGCAGCGCGTTCAGCCAGAGGCCGCCGATCGGCTCCATGAACGCGGCGCTTTGTTCGACCCAGGTAGCGCCCGACCGGCCGGCGAGGATCCCCAGGCCGAGGCCGACGACGAGGGCGAGGAGGATGCGAGTGGGCTGGGAGAGTTTCAAAAGCGTCGCCCTTCCGTGGCTTTGGCGCTATCGCGCTCTTGTCGGAGGCCGTATCGTGGACGGCAAGGAAAAAGTCGGGGCTCGGCACGAATGACGCGCAAATTCTTCGGCACGGACGGGATCAGGGGGCGGACCAACCAGGCGCCGATGACCGCGGCGATGGCGCAGCGGATCGGCCAGGCGGCGGGCGCGCACTTCCTGCGCGGCGACCATCGTCACCGGGTGGTGATCGGCAAGGACACGCGGCTTTCCGGCTATATGATGGAAACGGCGCTGATTTCGGGCTTCACCAGCGTCGGCATGGACGTGGTGATGGTGGGGCCGGTGCCGACGCCGGCGGTGGCGATGCTGACCCATTCCATGCGCGCCGACCTGGGGGTCATGATTTCGGCGAGCCACAACAAGTTCGTCGACAACGGCATCAAATTGTTCGGACCCGACGGCTACAAGCTTTCCGACAAGGACGAGCTGGCGATCGAGAAATTGCTGGTCGAGGATGAGCCGCGGCTCGTGCCGGCCGAGAAGATCGGCCGGTCGCGCAAGATCGAGGATGCGCGCGGGCGCTACATCCATGCGGCGAAGCTGACCTTTCCGAAGCATTTGCGGCTCGACGGGCTGAAGGTCGTGGTCGATTGCGCGAACGGGGCCGCCTATCAGGTCGCGCCCTCGGCACTCTGGGAGCTGGGCGCGGAAGTGGTCGCGGTCGGGGTCGAGCCGAACGGCCTCAACATCAACGACGGCTGCGGCTCGACCGACCCCAATCTGCTCAAGGAAACGGTGGCGGCGTCCGGCGCCGATATCGGGCTCGCGCTCGACGGCGACGCCGACCGGCTGATCGTGGTCGACGAGAAAGGCGAGACGGTGGACGGCGACCAGCTGATGGCGCTGATCGCCTGCTCATGGAAGCGCAAGAAAATGCTGCGCGGCGGCGGCATCGTCTCGACGGTGATGTCCAATCTCGGCCTCGAGCGCTTTCTGGAGGGCGAGGGCCTGAAGCTGGAGCGGACCCAGGTCGGCGACCGTTATGTGCTCGAGGCGATGCGGGCCAGGGGCTATAATGTCGGCGGCGAGCAATCGGGGCACATCATCCTTTCCGATTATGCGACAACCGGCGACGGGCTGGTCGCGGGACTGCAGGTGCTCGCCGAGCTCATTGCGTCAGGCCGGCCGGCGAGCGAATTGCTGAACCTGTTCGAGCCGCTGCCGCAGCTCTTGAAGAGCGTACGCTTCGAGGGCGGCGCGCCGCTTGAGGCGGCGAGCGTGCAGGAGGCGATCAAAGCGGCCGAAGCGCGGCTCGGCGGCAAGGGCCGGCTGGTGATCCGCAAGTCCGGCACCGAGCCGTTGATCCGGGTGATGGCCGAGGGCGAGGACGAGGCGTTGGTCGCCGAGGTGGTCGATGGAATTTGTGCAGCGGTGCTGGAGGCCTGAATGCTTGAGATGCGTCCCGATTGCGAGAAGTGCGGCCGCGATTTGCCGGCCGACCAGTATGACGCCTTCATCTGCTCGTTCGAGTGCACCTTCTGCGCAGCCTGCGCGGACCGGCTGGAGGAGCGTTGCCCGAATTGCGGCGGCGACCTGCTCGAACGGCCGATGCGCGTCGGCGAGGCACTGGAGCGGAACCCGGCCTCGACCAAGCGCCGCTATAAGAGGTGACGATACCGCGAATCCTGATCATCGCCGGATCGGACAGCGGCGGCGGAGCGGGTATTCAGGCGGACATCAAGACGGTGACGATGCTTGGCGGCTTCGCGATGACCGCGGTGACCGCGATCACGGCGCAGAATACGCTCGGCGTGCAGGCGGTGATGGCGGTGTCGGCGGAGATGGTCGTCGCGCAGATGGATTCGGTGGTGAGCGACATCGGCGTCGATGCCGTGAAGATCGGGATGATCGGTTCGCCGGAGACTGCGCATGCGGTCGCGGAGCGGCTTGAAGGGCTGGTTGTGCCGGTGGTGTTCGATCCGGTGATGATCGCGACCAGCGGTTCAGCGCTCGCCGACGACCCGACGATTGCCGCTTTCTCCCGGTTGATGCGCATCGCTACCGTGGCGACGCCGAATCTGCCGGAGCTCGAGGCGCTGGGCGGCGATCTGCGGGTACCGGGATGGGCGCGGTCGGAAGGCTGATGTCGATGGCGAGCCCGCCGAGGTCGCTCCGTCGGGCAACCA
>DATINU010000055.1:0-10967 GCA_035473955.1 Allosphingosinicella sp. | reverse complement strand
CTCCGCGGACCGGCAGATGCGTGGGCAAATCGAGCCCGGCCGCCGCTTCGGCGAGCTCGGCGAACGGAATCCGCCCCTCCGGCCCCCAGACGAAGCCGGCCCGGGTGTCCAGCTCCTCCCAACCCACGTTCCACCGGTTGGCGGCCGCGATGGAGAGCAATGCCCGCGCGCCGGCCCCCGCTTCGCGCAAGGGCGCCTCGAAGGCCCGCACCGAGGTCGAGCCCGCGGTCAGCATCAGCGCGCTCTTGGTCGCATAATCGCGCGCCGCCCAGCGCCCGACGCCGTGCAGGAAGCCGGGCAGGCCGCTGTCGTCCGCCGCTTCCCCGGCGAGCAGCCGGTTGGCGTAGAGCGGACTCACCGGCGCCGGCTCGACCGAGACGGTGCGCCAGTCGGCGCCGAGCTCGTCGGCCAGGATCTGCGGCAGGCTGGTATAGACGCCCTGGCCGATCTCGGTCTGCGGCACGGCGACGATGACCCGCCCGTCGCGGCCGATCTTGAGGAAGGCGTTGTAGATCGTCTCGTCTTCGGCGGCGCGAAGGTTCGGCGCGTAGCTGCGCGGCCAGAATTTCCAGGCGACGAGCAGGCCGACGCCGGCCCCGCCGCCGATCAGCAGCGTCCGGCGGCTGATCCCGCGCGCTTCAGCGTCCCTCGCCATGGGCCGCTGATAGAGGGGCAGCTTGCGCTTGCCTAGGCGCCCGGAGTTGGGCAGTGGCAAGCCCCATGAAGGCACGGATTTTCCAGCGGTCGCGAAACGCGATGCAATCGGGCAAGGCCCGCGCGGAGCAATGGGTGCTCGAGTTCGAATCCGCCCGCCCGACCCGCGCCGATCCGCTCACCGGCTGGCCCGGCGGCGCCGAAACGCAAGAGCAGGTCCGCCTAACCTTCCCGACGCTGGAGGCCGCGCAGGTTTATGCCGCAAGGAACGGCATCCACGCCCATATCGTCCCCGCTGCCGCAGAGACGCTGAAGATCCAGGCCTACGCCGACAATTTCAGATAGGCCCGGACGCGCGCCAGATTTGACGCGCAATCCTTCGCGCTTCATCTTGCCTGCATGTTTCGACACTGGTGCTTGTGCTGTCATTGTCTCAATCCACGGCAACAGGGCCGATGGAACAGCATCGTGATTTGATCCATTCGGATTTGCCGCTTTGGCAAACCGGGTCGGAAAGTATGTGGCCGCGCCCGTTCAGCGACGCCGATGGCTCCTTCGGCTGCATGAGCAGGGTTCAATTTGGCGTCTGGCGATATGATGAGCAGCCGAGGAGCCGGCGTCCCGCTGGTATCGAATGACCAATTACGGGGTCTTCCATTGTTTCATGATGGTGAAGGACGCGGACGAGCGATCAGCCCTCAATGGCGGCGCGCCGGACCCGAGCTTTCTGATCGAACTCGGGACTGTTTCGGTCAATCGCAGAACGGTCGAGCTTTGGGTGTTGCAACGGGGCGCCATCCCGGGGAGCGACTATCTGCTGCTTGCCCGCCAGCCAGCGCCGGGACTCATCATTGCCTTTGACGTGCTGGAGCGAGACTGCCCCCGAGGCCGAAGCCGTGACGGAGCGACGCTCGACGTTCTGATGACCCGCTACTGCGCCATCAACTCACGCCGAGAGCTGATCCGTCTGGCCCGGCAGATGGCAAGACGGCCGCCGCTCGGCCGCCTCACGTTCGTCGCGGAGGTCGCGGAGGAATGACTAGGCGACGAAGTCCGTCGCCAGCAACAGCAGCAGCCTGACGTCGATCGCGCAGCCTTCCGCGCGTTTGGCGGCGACAAAGCCGGTGATTTCCGACAGCTTCACGCGGTGGGTGACGATCTCCTCGCCATCGACACCGCCGCCATCGCCAACCTTCTCCAGCCCCTCGGCGCGCAACAAGGTGAACCCCTCCGAGACCATGCCCGGCGAACTGTGGAACGTCCCGAGCGCGGTCATCCGCGCCGCGCGCCAGCCGGTTTCCTCCTCCAGCTCGCGGATCGCGGCGGTCTCCGCCGCCTCGCCCGCGGTCTCGTCGCCGACCAGGCCCGCGGGCAATTCGAGGCAGTTGCGCCCCAGCGGCACCCGATATTGCTCGACGAGCAGCACCTGCCCGTCCGCCACCGCGAGGATCACCGCCGCATGGATGCCGCGGGTGCGCGAGACATATTCCCATTTGCCGCGCCGCTTGGCGGCGATGAAGCGGCCTTCCCAGACCGTCTCCTCGGGCGCCTCCGCGTCTCCGCTCACAGCTCGACGAGCCGGTTGGGCAGTTCGTCGGGATTGTCGGCGGGCGGCGGCAGCAGGCAGGCGAGCACCGCGCCGATCTTCTCGATCGCCAGCGCCATGCCTTGCCCCGGCCGGCCGGCCTTGATCTCGTCCACCAGCACCGCCATCGCCTCGCCCCATTGCTCGGGCTCGACCTGATCGGCGATCGCCTTGTCGGCGACGATCTCGGCCCGGCGCTCGGCCAGGCTGACGTAGAGCAGCACGCCGGTGCGGCCCCGCGTCTTCAATTCGCAGCTGGCGCGGAACAATTCGATCGCGCGGCGCCGTACCCGGCGGCTCTTCGTCCCGCCCGGGGTCAACGCCATTCTGAGCGGCATCCACGCAAGCGCGTAGCGGACGATCAGGAACAGGATCGTCATCTTGACGAAGATGAGGACCATCAGCAGCCGGATGTTCAATTCCGCGTTCCAGCCGAACAGCAGCCCCAGCCACCAGTCGATCCAGCCCTGCGGCACGAAGGCGCCCAGCGCCGGCACCAGCAGCATGGCGAGCACCGCATAATGGAGACCGACATCGTGATAGGCGTCGGAGCGCTGCGCGACGATCGTGACGATCTCGCCATCGGTCAGCAATTCGGCCCTGGTCACCGCATCGGAGACGAGGGCATGATCCGCTTCGGTCAGCTTCATCACCATCCCCCCGAAGCCCCGCCGCCGCCGAACGAGCCGCCGCCGCCCGAAAAACCGCCGCCGCCGCTCCACGAGCTGCCGCCGCTGCTCCACGAAGAGCCGCTGCTCCAGGACGAGCCGCCGCTGCTCGGGCCGCTGCTGCCGAGGCCGGGGCCCCAGATCACCACGGGTCCCGTCCGCCCGCGCCGTCCGCGATATTTCCGGCCGCGCATCCGGTGGACCAGGGTCGGGATGAAGACGAAGCCGAGCACCGCGAGCCAGAAGATCAGGGGCAGGAAGGAGCGCCCGCCCGAGCCGCCGCGCTCGCCTGCCTGCGCCGCGGCAAGGGCGCGCTGCTCCGCCTGCTCTGGCGGCGCCTGCAGCTGCTCGATGATCGCGGTCGCGCCGTCGTTGATCCCGCCCGGAAAATCGTGGTCGCGAAAGCGCGGCAGGATCCGGTCTTCGATGATCTGGTGCGACAAGGCGTCGGTCATGATCGGCTCGAGCCCGTAGCCGACCTCGATCCTGACCTTGCGGTCGTTCGGCGCGACCAGCAGGATGAGGCCGTTATTGGCCTCGCGCTGGCCGAGCTGCCAGTGCCGCCCCAGCCGGTAGCCGTAGTCCTCGATCGGATAGCCTTCGAGGCTGCGCACCGTGGCGACGACAAGCTGGCGCGACGAGGCCCGCTCCAGCGCCTCCAGCCGTTGCGTCAGCGCCGCTTCCTGCTCCGGCGACAGAATTTCGGCCTCGTCGACGACCCGGCCGCTCAATTCCGGAAAGCTCTGCGCCGCCGCCGGCGCGGCGATCAGCAGCGCGAAGGAGAAGAGGAAGAAGCGGATCAACGCTGCCTCCGCCGGGGCTCGGCTTCGTGCTCGACGAGCATGGCAGCGATCTGGTGGGTGCCGGCGAAGATGGCCTCGTTATAGGCCCTGCGGCGAAGCGCGGGCAAGAGGTCGCGCTCGACGATTTGCTGCGCGCGGGCGTTGGTCAGGATCGCTTCGAGACCCAGGCCGACGGCAATCCGTACCTCGCGCTCGGCCGGCGCGACGATCAGCAGCACACCATTGTCCTTGCCGCGCTGGCCGACGCGCCAGTGATTGCCGAGCGCCACGCCGAACGCTTCGATGGTCTGGCCGTTCAGCGAGGGCAGGGTGACGATCACCAATTGGTCGCTGGTCCG
The DNA here is from genome assembly GCA_035473955.1 of Allosphingosinicella sp. Lineage (GTDB taxonomy): Bacteria > Pseudomonadota > Alphaproteobacteria > Sphingomonadales > Sphingomonadaceae > Allosphingosinicella. Next base: position 6,919 of record DATINU010000055.1, on the reverse strand, counting down.
CCGCTCTAGCGCCGCCAGTTCGGTGGTGAGCTGCGCTTCCTCGGCGGGGCTCAGCAGGTTGGCATTGTCGACCACCCGGCCGGTCAGCGCGGGCAGCGCGGCGGCCGGATCGGGCGGCGGTTCCGGCACGAGCGTATTCGCGATGGACTCGAGCGCCGTATTATCGGCCCGCACCGGCGCCTGCTGGCAGGCGCCGAGCGCGAGGATCGACAGCAAGGCGCTGGCGAGGCGTGCTCTCACGCCGCTCGGGCCCCTAGTTCCCGTTGCCGAAATCGACGGTCGGAGCGACCTCGGCGTTCGGCGTCGTCGCCTGGAACTGCACCATCGGCTGGGCGCCGTAGATGATCCGCGCGGCCAGCACGGTCGGAAAGGTCCGGATCGTCGTGTTGTAGCTTTGCACCGCTTCATTGTAGTCGCGAAGCTCCACGTTGATCCGGTTCTCGGTACCCTCCAGCTGCGACATCAAGGTGGTGAAGTTGCGCTGGCTCTGGAGCTCGGGATATTGCTCCTGCAGCCGCTGCAGCGGGATAATCGCGGCGCTGAGCTGGTTCTGCGCCTGCTGAAAGCGCTGCATGGCCGCCGGATCGTTCAGCTGCTCGGGCGACACCGTGATCCGCGTCGCATTGGCCCGTGCCTGGGTGACGCCGGTCAGGATCCGTTCCTCGGACGTGGCCGAGGCGCGCACCGTGGCGACGAGGTTCGGAATGAGGTTGGCGCGGCGCTGATAAGAGGCCTGCACGTTGGCCCACTTCGCCTTGGCGCTTTCCTCGGCGGTTGGGATGCGGTTCACGCCGCAGGTGGTGAGGCCGATCAGGAGGATTGCGAACAATCCGACGATCATCAGAATGCGGTTGCGGCTCATTGGTCTAACCCCTCCCTTCAAATCGGGCGAGGATGGACGTAAGCATCAAGGATCGGCTCCGCAATGGGGAGGGAAGAGATGCTGAGAGAGTTCCGGGATTTCGTCGCGCGGGGCAACGTCCTCGATCTGGCCGTGGCCGTGATCATCGGCGCCGCCTTCGCGACCATCACCACGTCCCTCACCGAAGATATCATCATGCCCGCGGTCGGCGCGATCTTCGGCGGGCTCGATTTCTCCAGCAAGTTCGTCCTGCTCGGCCCGGTTCCCGCCGGCTATGACGGCTCGCCGACCGATTATGCGGCGCTGAAGGAAGCGGGCGCGGTGATGCTCGGCTGGGGCCAGTTCCTGACCGTGGTGATCAACTTCCTGATCCTCGCCTTCGTCATCTTCCTGATCGTCCGCTCGGCGAACAGGATGCAGAAGCAGGCGGAAGCGGCCCCCGCGGCCGATCCCGAGGAGGTCCTCCTGCTTCGCGAGATCCGCGACGCGCTGAAGAAGGGCTGAGATGGTCTGGCAGGCTGCGTTGCTGCTTGCGGCGATGCAGCCGCTTGCCGACGTCCCGGCGCTGACCTTCTCCAGGGCGCGGGCTTTCGAGCCCGAGTCGATCGAGGTGCGCGTCGCCCGGCTCCCGCGCGATCGGGAGGCGTCGGAAGCGCAACGGTTCGAGCGAATCGTGACTCGGGAAGGGGCACCGCGGGCTCTTGCCTGGACGTCGAGCGAGGCTTGCCCGGCAGCGGCGGCTGTCCTGGCGCGCCAAGGGTCGATCGAAATGCCGCGCCTCGAAAATCCGCGGACGGACGGCATGCTCGTCACCGCCTTTGATGGCGCATCCTACGTGCTCGAAACGACCGCTTTTTACGGCGCGGCGGGCAGAACCGGCAAAATCCGCCTGGAAAGCAACGTCGGAACCAGCCTCGCCCGCTGGATCGACGAGATGCTGGCGGCGCTCGCGCCCTGCTGGTCGGCCGAGCCGCCCGATATCGGGGAGCGGCCGCTCACTTCCCATTAAGCCGGCATCGCCTATATAGAGCGGTGCCGGGCTTGCCCGGCTATGGCGATAAACGACGGTGTGCAATAGGCACAGCGGACCCGGGGGCAGTACCCGGCAGCTCCACCAAAAAGGCCCTTTCGGGCTATTTCTGATGGGGCTGAACCAGGATCGACGTGTGTTGAAAAGCACCGACTTTTGCCCGGAATGGGACCACCGTGACGGCCCATCACACAAGTGCCAACGATAACGAGGCGCTCGCGATTGCCGCGTAACGAGGTCCTCACGGACTAAGTTACAATGGACAAAAGCGCGGTTCGGGCCGCACCGGGCAACAGAAGCGGATTCCAGCGGTACGGGGAGCACCGGGCAACAGAAGCTCCCCACTTCCTCTCCTTTGCCATGGCCTGCGGGAACCTGTTAGGCTCTCCGCGATTGATCCGCATCAGCCAAGGGAGCCGCCCGATGAAATTGCCCGCCCTCCTTCTCGCCACCGCCGCGCTTGCGGCCTGCGGCGAGACGCGCGATGTCGCCAACCAGTTCGAAGAGACCGGCAAGGAGATCGCGAACACCGCCAATTCGATCGAATCGACGGCCGACAACGCCGCCCGCGCCGCCGAGAGCGCGCTCGATGAGAATGCCCGCGAATGGCAGAACAAGAGCCTTGAGGTGAACGTCACGGTCGAGAACCGGCAGTAAGCCCGAACTCACCCGTCCAGCATCACTTCGTGACGGCCCGCTTTGGGCCAGCCGCCGTCCCCGCCCGGATCAGATCGGTTCCCACTGGCCGTTGATGCAATTGCCGACTTGTTCGTACCACGTATATTGCGTGGATTGGCCCTCGTGCCTGTCCCAGCCCGGCCCGAAATAGAAGCAGGTTCCGTAGTCGATGCCGACCTCGGTCGTCAGGCTCGCGTCGCTATAATAATGGATGTTGTAGACGGGGCCGTCCGCCAGAGCGAGCGCGGGCCCCGGATTGGCGGCGATCCCAGCGGCCAGAACCGAAGCGATGATGAGCTTGCGCGTGATCATGATGCCCTCCCGGGGTCATGCCGCTCAAGTCGAACCGATCTGTTCCATGAGTAATGGAGCGAGCGACGATACTCCACGACTCGCGGATTGCAGCTTATTCCCCAGTAAACATGCGCTCAAGCTGATGTTTGTACTGTAATGTTTCTTGCAGCCGCGCCCCGCCGCCGTTGCGGCGATCTCGGCCTTTCGAATCGCCTCCCCGGCTTTGAGGCCATCCGGCTATGGCAAGGCAGGGCCTGCAGGAAAGCGATCGGCGGGATGTGATGTTTTCCGCGCTGGCGCGAACCATGCGGTAACAGAATGGAAAAGGGGACGAGCGCTCATCATGGCGACGCCATACGATCAGGAACGGTTTTCGGCGTTGGTCCGCGAGCATGCGGGCATCGTGCGCAAGGTCGCGACGACCTATTGCCGGGGTGCGGACGACCGCGCCGATCTGGCCCAGGAAATCCTGGCGCAGCTCTGGGCGGCCTGGCCGCGCTACGATGTCGCACGCCCGTTCACGACCTGGATGTACCGGGTCGCGCTCAACGTCGCGATCTCGCATGTCCGCGGCGTCTATCGCGGCGCCCGTCATTTCGTGCCGCTGACCGACGCGCATCACGAAATCGCCGCGGCGGGGCACGATCATGAAGCGCGCGACGAGCTCGAGGCCCTCGAAACCGTCATCGCGGAGCTGGGCCAGCTGAACCGCGCGCTGCTGCTGCTCTACCTCGACGACCGCTCTCACCGGGAAATCGCCGAGATTCTCGGCATCTCCGAATCCAATGTCGGCACCAAGATCAACCGGCTGAAGCAGCGCATCCGCGCGCGCTTCGCCTGACCCATGCAAGGAAGGAATAGGAAGATGGAACTCGACGATCTCAAGCAGGCCTTCGCCCGGCTTGACCGGCGGCTGGAGGAACAGAATGCGGTGAACGTCGCCCAGGTTCGCCGCGACGCCCGCAACCGGCTGCAAGACAGCATCCGCCCGCTCGGCCGGGCCCAGACCTGGCAGATCGTGGCGGGCGCGGCGACGGCCTTCATCGGCGTCGCCGTCTGGCACGGCACGCGCGACACGATGGGCGGCCCGTTCGTCAGCGGCGTGATCCTGCACCTTTACGGGATCGCGATGATCATCTTCGGCGCCGTCACCAAGGCGCTGATCGGCGCGATCGATTGGGCCGGGCCGGTGCTCGGCATCCAGCGGCGGCTCGCGCGGGTGCGCAAGGCGCAGGTGCTGGCCGGGATCGTGATCGGGCTCAGCTGGTGCGTGCTCTGGATCCCGGCGATGATCGCCTTGTTCCAGCTGCTGTTCGGCATCGACATCGTCGCGCCGTCGCCCTCGACCTGGCTCTGGCTGAGTGCCGGCGGCGTGGCGCTGATGGGTGCGGTCGGCCTGTTCCAATATTGGGCCCGCGCGACCGGCCGGACGGCGATCGCCGCGGCCTTCGACAGCGCGTTCACCGGCGAGCATCTGGGCCGCGCCCAGGCCGAGCTCGACGCCATCCAGCGCTTCGAGCGCGACTGAACCAAAGGATCACATCATGACCAATGTCCAGCCCGGCGCGGCCAGCGCCGGACCCGCCCGGCTGTCCGCAACCGATCGCCTGCCCGGAACCGATCGCCTGCACGGCCTCGACGCGCTTCGCGGCATCGCCCTGCTGCTCGGCCTCTTCGTCCATGCCAGCCTGGCCTTCCTCCCGGGCGCGCAATATTTCTGGGTCGTGGCCGATCCGAACCCGTCGGCGTGGCTCGGTCTCGCCTTCTACGTGCCGCACATGTTCAGGATGCTCCTCTTTTTCCTGATCGCCGGCTTTTTCGGCCGTCTCGCCTGCGAACGGCTGGGCACAAAGGCCTTCGCGCTCGACCGCTTCCGGCGGATCACACTGGTGCTGGCCGCCTTCTGGCCGATCGTTTTCTCGGGCATCATCGCGGCGATCGTGATCATCGCGATGCACGCGAACAACGGCGCGCTGCCGGAAAATCCGCCGCCGGGCCCGGCCTTCACGCCCGGCGATTTCCCGCTGACGCACCTGTGGTTCCTCTATGTCTTGACGCTTTGCTACGCGGCGATGCTCGCGGGCCGCTGGCTGCTGACGGCGGCCGACAAGGCGGGGCGCCTGAACCGCCTGGCTGATCGGCTGGTGCGGCTGCTGACGTCCCCCGTCGGCCCGGCCCTGCTCGCGCTGCCGCTGGCGGCGGCGCTGGCCGTCACGCCGGGCTGGTTCATCTGGTTCGGCGTCCCGACGCCGGATATGTCGCTCTATCCGAACCTCGCCGCCTGCACCGCCTTCGGCTCGGCCTTCCTGTTCGGCTGGTGGCTGCACCGGCAGCAGGCGCTGCTGGCCCGCTGGGTACGGCAGTGGCCGTTTCATCTCGCCGTGGCGCTGGCCGCGACGGCGGCGTGCCTCGCCATCGCCGGCCTCGGTTCCGGGCCCGCGCCGGCCGTGCCGGGGATGGAGACCTGGGGCTATGCGCTGCTTTACGCGCTCGGCGGCTGGAGCTCGACGGCGGCGCTTACGGGCCTCGCCTTGCGCTTTCTCGATGCCCCCAGCCCGGCGCGCCGCTACCTCGCCGACGCCTCCTACTGGATCTATCTGATGCACCTGCCGCTGGTGATGATCCTGCAGGCCTATGCCATCCGCCTGCCCGGCCCGGCGCCGCTCAAATTCGCGGGAATCGTGGCGCTCACCATGCTGATCCTGCTCGGCAGCTACCGCCTGTTCGTCCGCCGCACCCGGCTCGGCGCCTTCATCAATGGGAAGAAGCGGGACTGATGAAGGCCTAAGAAACAAAAGGCCCCGCGATCAATCGCGGGGCCTCCTTGTTTCAGCGCCAAGCGCGTGAACGCTTAGTCGTCGTCCCGCGTCAAAAACGCCGGCGCGAACTCCGGCGCGGGGCCGTCGTCGTTGCTGCGCTCGGGGCGCGGGCCACGGCCTTCGCCGCGCTCGCCCTGCGGGCGGTCGCCACGGTCGCCGCCTTCACGGCGCGGGCCACGGTCGCGGTCGCGGCCGCCACCGCCGCCTTCGCGGCGCGGGCCACGGCCACGGTCGCCACCGCCGCCTTCACGGCGCGGGCCGCGATCGCCACGGTCGCCACGCGGTTCGCGCGCTTCGCGGGGCGGCCGCGTGTCTTCCAGCTCGGCCCCGGTTTCCTGGTCGACGACGCGCATCGACAGGCGGACCTTGCCGCGCTGGTCGATCTCGAGGACCTTGACCTTGACCTCCTGGCCTTCCTCGAGCGCGTCGCGGACGTTCTCGACGCGCTCGGCCTTGATCTCCGAGACGTGGACGAGGCCGTCCTTGCCGCCCATGAAGTTCACGAAGGCGCCGAAATCGACGATGTTGACGACCTTGCCGTCGTAGATCTTGCCGACTTCCGCCTCCTCGACGATCCCGGCGATCCACTTGCGGGCCGCTTCGATCTGGCTGAGGTCGGACGAGCTGATCTTGATCACGCCCTCGTCGTCGATGTCGACCTTGGCGCCGGTCTCGGCGACGATCTCGCGGATCACCTTGCCGCCGGTGCCGATCACGTCGCGGATCTTCGCCTTGTCGATCTGCATCGTCTCGATCCGCGGCGCGTGCGCGCTCAGCTCCTCGCGCGTATGGTCGAGCGCCTTGGCCATTTCGCCGAGGATGTGGGCGCGGCCCGCATTGGCTTGCGCCAGCGCGGCCTGCATGATCTCCTGGGTGATGCCGGCGATCTTGATGTCCATCTGCAGCGAGGTGATCCCCTCCGCCGTGCCGGCGACCTTGAAGTCCATGTCGCCGAGATGATCCTCGTCGCCGAGGATGTCGCTGAGCACCGCGAAGTCCTTGCCCTCCAGGATCAGGCCCATGGCGATGCCGGAGACCGGCGCCTTCAGCGGCACGCCCGCGTCCATCATCGACAGGGAGCCGCCGCAGACCGTCGCCATCGACGACGAGCCGTTGGACTCGGTGATGTCGGAGAGGACGCGGATCGTGTAGGGGAATTCGTCATGGGTCGGCAGCACCGGATGCAGCGCCCGCCACGCCAATTTGCCATGCCCGACTTCACGCCGGCCCGGCGCG
>DATINU010000054.1:0-3412 GCA_035473955.1 Allosphingosinicella sp. | reverse complement strand
GCCGGCGGCGGCGCCTCGCCGATCAGGCCGTGGCCGATGCGGATCATCGCGCCGCCAAAGCCTCGACGATCCGCGCGACCGTCGTTTCGTGCCTGGGATCGGCGCCGTGGATGGCGATATGGGCCTCGGCGTAGCTTGGGTTGCGCGCCTCGGCGAGGGCCGCGAGCGTGGCGCGCGGGTCCTTGCCGTTGAGCAGCGGCCGGTGATCGCGGCGTTGAACCCGTTCGGCGAGGGTATCGATCTCGATATCGAGCCAGACGGCGGTGCAGCGCGCCAGGATCAACGCCCGCGTCTCGTCGTTCGCGAAGGCGCCGCCGCCCGTCGCGATCACCTGCGGCGGGCCCTCGACCAGCCGGGCGATCACGCGGCGCTCGCCGTCGCGGAAATGCGCTTCGCCGAACCGCTCGAAAATCTCGGCGATGCCGAGCCCCGCCGCCGCCTCGATCTCCCGGTCGGCGTCGGCGAAGGGCAGGCCGAGCCGCCTGGCCAGCCGCCGGCCGACGGTGGATTTGCCCGCGCCCATCAACCCGACGAGCGCGATCGGCTTTTTGGGGGCTTTGGTCGCGTCGGGCATGCGGCGGGGGCTATACAGAGCGCGGGGCGGTGGGGCAAAAGGCGCGTCATGCGTAACCAATCGAGCTTTGCCCCCTCCCGCCGCCGGCGTTCGCCGCTGCCCATGCTGCTGCTGATCCTTCTGGTGCTGTTCATCGGCTTCCTGCTCTGGCTCGGCTTCAGCAAGACGGAAGTGCCGACCGCGACGGTCGAGCAGGACGTGACGAATGAAGTCCTGGCCCGCTAAGGCCCTCCTGCTGACGAGCGCTCTGGTCGCGCTCGCCGCGATTCCCGCGCTCGGTCAGGAAAATCCCGAATCCCTGCTGCCGCCCGGCTTCAACGACCCGCAGACCCTGCCGCCGCCCGAGAAAGCGACGCCGACGCCGCGTTCGCCGCAACCGCAGACGGGGCCCGCAATGCCGGCGAGCCCGGGCACGCCCGGCAATGCGAGCGAGGCGACCGACGGCAACCTCATCGATCTGGAGGAGGTCGCGCTCGACCAGATGCTGGGCCCCCGCCCGAGCAATTACTTCACCGTGCCGCAGGGCAGCGAACGGCCGGTCGATCGGGTCGGCATGATCGGCCCCGGCAGCTTGGGGCTCGAGCCCAACGCCTTTGGCCCCAATTTCGGCGGCCGTTCGGCGGCGTTGATGCGCGCGCTCGACGCGCCGCTGCCGTCGCGCTGGGCCTCGATCCTGCTTCGTCGTGCCCTGCTGTCGCGGCTCGACGCGCCCGCGGGCATCAATCCGGTCGATTTCGTCGCCGAGCGCGCCGGGCTGCTGCTCAGGATGGGTGAGGCCGATGCGGCGCGGATGCTCGTGCAGGGTGTCGACGTCGAGAATTACACGCCGCGGATGATCGAAGTGGCCGGGCAGACCGCGCTCGCCAACGCCGATCCCGCCGCGCTGTGCCCGCTGGTCGGGCCGGCGCGGAGCCGTTCGAACGACGTCGTCTGGATTCTGTCCGACGGCATGTGCGCGGCGCTTGAGGGCGAAGCCGCCCGCGCGACCGCATTGATCGACCAGGCCCGAGGCCAGGCCGGGACCTCAATCGATCTGTTGCTGGCCGAGAAGGTGGTCGGATCGGGCGAGCAATCGCGGCGCGGGGTCGAGGTCGAGTGGACCGGCGTCGACCGGATCAACGCCTGGCGCTTCGGCCTGGCCAGCGCGACGGGGGTGGAGATTCCCGAGCGGCTCCGCAACGGCATGCCGCCGCAGATCACTGCCTGGATGGCGCGGGCGCCGATGCTGCCGCTCGAGCAAAGGCTGCAGGCCGGCGCGGTCGCGGCCGAGCTCGGGGTCTTTTCCTCCACGTCGCTGGTCGAGCTGCACAGCCTGATGCTCGATCAGCTGGGCGAGGCTGATTCGGGTGGTACCGTCGGGGCGCGGCTGCGCACCGCCTGGGCCGGGCGCTCGGTCGATGAACGGATGACGGCGCTTCGCGCGCTCTGGACGGGCGAGGAGGCGCGGGCCGGGCCTTATGCGCGCTCGATCCTCACCGCCGGCGCGGCGGCTCGCATTCCGGCGTCGAGCGACCTTGCCGCCGATGCCGGCAATCTGGTCGCCTCGATGCTCAGCGCCGGCATGGACCGGCAGGCGGGGCGCTGGGGCGCCACGATCGAGCAGGGCGGCGAAGGCGATCGGGCCTGGGCTTTGCTCGCGGTCGGCGGGCCGCAGGGCGCGGTGACGGTGGATTCGAGCCGGATCGGCGATTTCGCCGGTGCCGACGACAGCCCCGGGCAGATGCGTTCGCAGCTCTTCGTCGCGGGCCTCGCCGGCCTGGGCCGGATCAGCGCCGATCAGGCATCGTCGGCGGGCCTCAGCCTCGGTCCCGACGATCCCTGGACGCGGGCGATCGACCAGGCGGTCCGCGAGCGCCGGCCGGGCGTGGTCGCCCTGCTCGCCGGAATCGGCATGCAGACCCGCGACTGGACCGGGGTGCCGCCAGCCTATCTCTACCGGATCGTCCGCTCGTTGCGGGCGGTCGGGCTGGAATTCGAGGCCCGGATGATCGCCGCCGAGGCCGTGGCGCGGCTGTGACCGATCCGGGCGAGGACCGGCAGCTGATCGCGGCCTTCCTCGAAATGATGGCCGCCGAAGCCGGGGCGGCGCGGAACACCCTGCTGGCCTATGAGCGCGACCTGCGCGGCGCCTCCGAGCTGCTCGGCGGGCGCCTCTCAGACGCGAAACCGGAGATGCTCAAGACTCTGGCCGAACCCTGGCTGCCGCTGAAGCGCGCCACCGTCGCCCGCAAGGCGGCGGCGCTGCGCCGCTTCTTCGCCTTTCTGCAGGACGAAGGCATGCGCGCCGACGATCCCTCGGCCGCCTTGCCGCGTCCGGCAAGCGAACGGCCCTTGCCGAAAGTGCTCGATCACCAGGCGGTGGATGCGCTGTTCGCCGAGATCGAGCGGCGCAAGGCGGCCGGGAGTCCGGCGGCGCCTCGCCTCGCCGCCTTGATCGAATTGCTTTACGGCTCGGGCCTGCGCGCCACCGAGCTGGTTTCCCTGCCGCGCAATGCCGTGTCGCCGGACAAGCCCTTCCTGATCTTGCGAGGGAAGGGCGGCCGCGAACGGCTGGTGCCGATCTCCGACCGGGCCCGCCTGGCGGTCGCCGCCCATGCCGCGCGGGTGCCGCGCGATGCGCTGTACCTTTTTCCCTCGGGCAAGAAGCATCTCAGCCGGGTCCGGCTCTATCAGCTGGTCCGGGAATTGGCCGCCGATGCCGGGATCCCGCCCGAGCGGATCAGCCCGCACGTACTGCGCCACGCCTTCGCCACCCATTTGCTGGAGGGCGGCGCCGATCTGCGCGCGGTCCAGATGCTGCTCGGCCACGCCGACATCGCGACCACCCAGATCTATACT
>DATINU010000053.1:0-8000 GCA_035473955.1 Allosphingosinicella sp. | reverse complement strand
GTCAAGGTCGGCAAATTCCCCTTCATCGGCAACGGCAAGGCGATCGCGCTCGGCGAGGCCGAGGGCTTCATCAAGACCGTCTTCGACGAGGGCACCGGGGAATTATTGGGCGCCCATATGGTGGGTGCCGAGGTCACCGAGCTGATCCAGGGCTATGCGATCGCGCGGCAGCTCGAGACCACCGAGGCGGAGCTGATGCACACGGTGTTCCCGCATCCGACGCTGAGCGAAATGATGCATGAGAGCGTGCTCGACGCTTATGGCGGGGCGCTGCATATTTGAGGACCAAAACCCATGCCTTTCACCCTCTACGACGCCTCCGCCCCAGTCTTCATCTCCACCCTGGCCAATATGCGGGCCTGGCTCGACAAGGCGGCGGCCGAGGGCGACGAGGCGTCGCTGATCGGGGCGCGGCTGGCCGAGGACATGCGGCCGTTGCCGGCGCAATATCAAATGGCGTCGGACAGCGCGAAGAATGCAACCGCGCGGCTGGCCGGGATCGAGGCGCCGGCGATGGCGGATGACGAGGCGAGCTTCGCCGAGCTTCGGGAGCGCTGCGACAAGACGATCGCCTTCATCCGCGGCGTCGATCCGGCGGGGCTGGCGGGGGCGGAGGAGCGCGAGGTTTCGCTGCGCTTCCCGAACGGCATGGGCTATCGATTCAAGGGAGCCGACTATCTGAACCGCTTCGCCCTCCCCAATTTCTATTTCCACGCGACGACGGCCTACGCGATCCTGCGCGCGGCCGGAATCGGCCTCGGCAAGCCCGATTTCCTCCAGCATCTGGGCATGCCGGAGGCGATGCCCGAGGCCTAGGCGCCTCGACTTCAGCCCGGCCGCGTGGCTAGAGGGGACGATGAGCGGCCCTGCCCACAACAATCGCACTCTGCTGATCGCGTTCGGGGCAAATCTCGGGATTGCCGTCGCGAAGTTCGTGGCGGCGGCGTTTACGGGTTCGTCGGCGATGCTGACCGAAGGCATCCACAGCGTCGTCGATTCCTCGAACCAACTGCTGCTGATCTGGGGGCGGCGCCAGTCGCGCAAAGCCCCCGACGCCCAGCATCCCTTCGGCTACGGCCGCGAGCTTTATTTCTGGAGTTTCGTCGTCGCCGTCCTGGTCTTCGCGCTCGGCGCGGGCGTCTCGGTCTACGAGGGCGTGATCCATATCCTCGAACCCGAGCATGCGGTCTCGCCGCTGATCGCCTACGCCGTGCTGCTGGTCGCCTTCCTGTTGGAAGGCGGATCGACCTTGGCGGCCTTCCGCGAATTCCGCGAGGCCAAGGGCACGCTCGGCTGGTTCGAAGCGGTGCGCCATTCCAAGGACCCGCCGGCCTTCATCGTGCTGCTGGAGAACGGGGCGGCGATGGCGGGGATCGTCGTCGCCGCCGTCGGCGTCGCCTTGTCGCAATTCACAGGCAATCCCTTTTTCGACGGGGCGGCCTCGGTCGTGAGCGGGCTGATCCTCGGCGTCACCGCCTTCGTGCTCGCGGTCGAGTCCAAGGCATTGCTGATCGGCGAGTCGGCGGATCCGGGGCTGGTCGCGTCGATCCGGGCGGCGGCTGTCACGCAGGCAGGGGTCGTCGGTGTCGGCCACATCCTGACCGTTCACTCGTCGCCCGACCAGATCACGGTTGTGATGAGCGCCGACTTCGACGACGCGATCACCGCCGGCGACGTCGAGCGGATCATCGCCCGGATCGAGACGGACGTCGAATCGCTCTGGCCCGATGTGAAGAGGCTCTACATTCGCCCGCAACAAGGCGCGGGCAACGAACCGGCCTGATCAGGCGATGAGATCCGGCCGGAAGCTCCTCACGACAGCACAGAGATCTGCCACGCCGCGATCGTAGAAGGTGGTGTTGATGCCGATCGTCTTGCCGCCGTCATTGCGCTTGAAGCGCGCAACGCGCTGGATGCCGAGCCGAAGCACGACGAGGCTTTCGATATCGTCCCACGCCACGGTCTCGCCGTAGCGCCGCTCATAGACGCCGGCGGCGTCGACGCGCGCCTGCACCGCGTGGTTGCGGCTGAGATAGACGAAGAAGGCCGACAAGGCGAAGCAGGCGGCGACAATGCCCCAGCCGAGGGCGGGATATTCGCCGCTGTTCGTCGGGATCACGCCGGCGACCGCGAAGCCGAGAATCGAAAGCAGGGCGCAGGCGATGGCGAGGGCGATGTTGATCGGCGTGGAATGGCGGGCTTCGTAGGTCATTCGGCTTCTTCCCCTTTTGCATGACGGGTATTTCACATGATCGTCATTCCAGCGAAAGCTGGAATCTCCCTTGGCTTCCGGCCAAAGGGAAGTGAGATTCCGGCTTGCGCCGGAACGACGAATTGGGGGTTGCTCATATGCGCATGCTTTTCCTCGCTTTGGCGCTGATCTTCGCGCCTGCCATCGGCCTGGCGCAGCCGGCGCCGCCGCCGCCAAGCGTGGTCGTCACCGCGGACCGGATGATCGACGTGCTGAGCGGGCGGGTGATCGAGGAGCCGGTGGTGGTGATCACTAACGGGCGGATCGCGTCGGTGGTCGGACGCGGCGGGGCGCGGCCGGTGATCCCCGAAGGCGCGCGGCGGATCGATTTGCCGGGGATGACGATCCTGCCCGGGCTGATCGACATGCACGTCCACCTCGATTCGAGCCCCTATTACGGGCCCTATGAGTCGCTGCAGCATACCGATTTGTTCCAGACCGTGATGGGGCCGGGCTTCGCGCGCGACATGCTGGAAGCCGGGTTCACGACGGTGCGCAACGTCGGCTCCGACAATTATGCCGACATCGCCTATATGCAGGCGATCGACGAAGGGCGGCTGACCGGCCCGCGCATCGTCCCCGCCGCTTATGCGCTCGGTGCGACCGGCGGCCATTGCGACGAGACCTTCCTGCCGCCCGAATATCACCGCCCCTCGCCGGGCGTGGCGGACGGGCCGCAGGCGCTGCGCGACCGGGTGCGCCAGATGCGCGCGGCGGGGGCGCAGGTGATCAAGGTCTGCGCGACGGGCGGCGTCTTTTCCCGCAACACCGAGCCGGGGCAGCAGCAGCTTTCCGAAGAGGAGCTGCGCGCGATCGCCGACGAGGCGCATATGTGGGGCTTGCGCGTCGCCGCCCATGCCCATGGCGCGGCCGGGATCCGGGCCGCGATCCGCGCCGGGATCGACACGATCGAGCATGCGAGCCTGATCGACGCGGAGGGGATCAGGCTGGCGCGCGAGCGCGGCACCTGGCTGGTGATGGACATCTACAACAGCGAATATACCCAGGAGCATGGCGCCGAAAACGGGATCCTCGAGGACAATCTCAGAAAGGACCGCGAGATCGCGCAAGCGCAGCGCGACAATTTCCGGGCCGCGCACCGCGCGGGGGTGCGCATGGCCTATGGCACCGATGCCGGCGTCTTCCCGCATGCGCTGGCCGGGCGGCAATTCCGCTGGATGGTGGAATACGGGATGACACCGCTTGAGACGATCCAGTCGGCGACGCGGGGCGCCGCGCAGGCGCTGGGGCGGGAAAGCGACGTCGGCGCGATCGCAGTGGGGCGCTACGGCGATATCGTCGCGGTCGCCGGCGATCCGCTCGCCAATATTCGAGCGCTCGAGAATGTCGACGTGGTGATCAAGGGTGGCGAGATCGTCGCCGACCGGCGGACGGCCAGGCCCTGATTAAAGCCGCCGCAACCGCAGCAACGTCGTCAGCCCGACGCCGGCGAAGGCGAAGAGGCCGAGATAGTCCCAGCCGTCATAGGGCCGCGCGGTGATCGCGATCAGCAGGAAGGCGGCGGCGCAGCAAAGGGCCTGGGCGATCAGGATGGTGCGGCGGCTCATTCCCGGGCTGTAAGGCGTTATCGCGAGCCCGTCGATTTCCGGGATCGGCCTTTTGCGTTGAACCGGCCAGCCGCAAATGGGTTAGAGCGGCAGCATGGCAGCGCTCGACAAGGACAAGGTCTATCGCGATTTCAGCCGCGCCGTGAACATGGCGGCGACCGAGCTGGAGGAGTGGCTCGAGAGCGAGCAGAGCCGCGAGGTCGGCTGGAAGGCGGACGGGCGGAGCGAGAGCATCGGCCACGCCTCGGGGCGGCGGATCGTCGCGCTGTTGCGCGCGAACAAGGCCGATTTGACCGAGGAGGATTATGCGCACATGCGCAAGGTGGTCGGCTATGTGGCGCGGCATGGCGCGCAGCGGCCCGAGAATGTCGTGACGTCCCGCTGGCGCTACAGCCTGATGAACTGGGGCCACGACCCGTTGAAGGAGGAGGGCGTATGAAGGGCTATTGCGACGATATCGAACAGGCGACGTTGGCCAACGAGGATTTCCGGCGCGTTCTCTACACCGGCAAGCATCTTCAGCTCGTGCTGATGACGCTGCCGCCCGGCTGCGACATCGGCGAGGAGGTGCACGAGGATCGCGACCAGTTCTTCCGGATCGAGGAAGGCAGCGGGATCGTCCGGATCGACGGGGTCGACAATGAGGTCGAGGACGATACGGCGGTGATCGTCCCCGCCGGCGCCCGGCACAATGTGATCGCCGGCCCGGATGCGCCGCTCAGGCTCTATACGCTCTACGGCCCGCCCGAGCATCGCGACGGCGTGGTTCACAAAACGAAAGAGCAGGCGGAAGCAGACCACGACAACGATCATTGGGACGGCGAGACCAGCGAGTGAATGGTGCGGCTATCGCTGAATCCAATTTCCCGCCCGGCAGCCGACGAATTCTAATGCCGATGTAATTCTGCTATAGGATTCGGGGGAGGTGGGGAGTCATGGCTAAATCGGCTACGAAGGCGGGTTCAGGCGGTCGGGCCCGCAAGAAGACCAGCAAGTCCGCCACTAATAATCCGGCCGCCAAGCCGGTCCCGGATCCAGTCAAATGGTTCAAGCCTTTTCAGGTGAAGGGCAACTTTTCCCCAGCAACGCTGGACGGCTATTTCGAAACGACGCAAGACCGGCTCGAGGACGACATGGCGTTCCTTCGCAAGCCGATCGAGCGCTGGCGCAAGCGCGCCTATCTGGTCCGCTTCCTGGCCTTTCTCGCGGTGGCTGCGGGCGTCTTACTTCCCCTCCCGATCATGAATGCCCGGCCTCCGTTTCCGAACGGGCTGGTGATGGGCTATCTCGCCGTGGTCATCGGCGGGTTGGTGCTGCTCTTCGACCGGCTCTATAATATTTCCAACAGCTGGGTCCGGCTGACGCTGGCCGAAATGCAGGTCAAGCAGGTGCGTTATCGGCTCGACCTCGACTGGGCCAAGCAGCGCCCGGCGCTGACCGCGGACAATGGCGCGACGCTCGGGCTGATTCTTATCGACCTGCTCCGCACCGCGCTGGATGCCGCTCACCAGATCATGGAGACCCAGAAGACAGCCTGGACCTCCGAGCTCAGCCAAGCGATGGACGCGCTGCGTTCGCGGCTCGACGCCGATCGCGCGACCCTCGACCAGATGAGGGCACAACGGCAGCAGGAGGAGCAGCGCCCGACCACTGGCGCCGTCAACCTCACCATCGACAAACCGGAACGGCTGAAGGCGCCCTTCGTGGTCCGGGTCGCGGGCGAGGAAAAGCTCAGGCGGGACACCGTATCAGCGCGGCTTTCGGTCAACGGCATCCCGGCAGGCCTCCAGACCATCAGTTTCACCGCAAACCGTGCCACCGGCTCGGAATCGTTCGACTATATGGTAACGGAGCAGGTCAATGCCGGGGAGGTGAAGGCAATCGCGGTAACGGTCGAATAAGCCGTAGCTGGCTCCCCCTTGCCAAGCCTTGGTCGCCGCTCCACCGTGCCGCAATGACGCTATCCCACGACAGCGCCTCCGATCCGCGTAACGCGACGATCCTGATCAGCGTCAACGGGGCGCTGGTGCCGCGCGCCGAGGCGGTGGTTTCGGTGTTCGATTCGGGGTTCGTGCTCGGCGACGGCGTGTGGGAGGGGCTGCGGGTTCATAAGGGGCGGCTGGCCTTTCTAGAGGCGCATCTCGACCGGCTGTACGAGGGCGCCAAGGCGATCGCGATGGATATCGGGCTAGACCGGGCGGCGCTGACCCGGCGGCTTTACGAGACGCTCGATGCCAATGCGATGACGGACGGCGCGCATGTCCGGCTGATGGTGACCCGGGGAATCCGCTCCACGCCCTATCAGGATCCGCGTGTGGTGATCTCGCCCGCGACGGTCGTGATCATCCCCGAATATAAGGAAGCGGCGCCGGAGATGGCGGCGCGCGGGCTGACGCTCTTCACCGTCCATGTCCGCCGCGGCTTTCCGGACGTGCAGGACCCGAAGCTCAATTCGCATTCGAAGCTCAACTGCATCACCGCCTGCATCCAGGCGGCGGAGGCGGGGGCGGACGAGGCGCTGATGCTCGATCCGCACGGCTTCGTCGCGACCTGCAACTCGACCCATTTCTTCATCGTCCGCAAGGGCGAGGTCTGGACCTCGACGGGCGATTATTGCCTGGGCGGGATTACCCGGGCGAACGTGATCCGGCTCTGCCGCGAGAACGACATAGCGGTGTTCGAGAAGAACTTCTCGCTGACCGACGTCTATGGCGCGCAAGAGGCGTTCACGACCGGCACCTTCGCCGGCGTCGTGCCGGTGCGGACCATCGACGGACGGACGATTTCGGGCGGGCGGGGGCCGATGGTCGAGCGGCTGCAGGGCCTTTACCGGGCGCTGGTCGAGGCGGACGTCGCGGCGGCGGCGCGGCCCTGAGCATGACGCGCCGGATCGCCATGTGGTCCGGCCCGCGCAACCTTTCGACGGCGATGATGCGCAGCTTCGGCAACCGCGCGGATACGGCGGTGAGCGACGAGCCCTTCTATGGGTGCTTTCTCAAGAGCAGCGGTGCCCCGCATCCGATGGCGGCCGAGGTGATCGCGGCGATGGAATGCGACTGGGGGAGCGTGGCGGGGAGGCTGGCCGGGCCGGCGCCGGACGGGGCGCCGGTCTGGTACCAGAAGCATATGTGGCACCATATGGTCGGCCCCGTGGGCTATGACGATTTCGCGGGCTTCACCCACGCGTTCCTGATCCGCGATCCGGCGCGCATGATCGCTTCTTACCTGCGCAAGCGCGAGGCCGCTTCGTTCGAGGATTTCGGGCTGGAGCGGCAGGCGGAGTTCTTCGAGCGCGAGGCCGACCGGCTGGGCGCGGCGCCGCCGGTCGTGGACGCCAATGACGTGCTTGCCGATCCGGAAGGTACGCTGAGCGCCCTCTGCGCGGCGCTCGGCATAAGCTGGGACGCGGCGATGCTGAACTGGCCGCCGGGGCGCCGCGAAACGGACGGTGCCTGGGCGCCGCACTGGTATGCGGCGGTGGAGGCTTCGACGGGCTTCGGGCCGCCCGATCCGCCGGCGGTGCTCGACGGGAAGGCGGCCGCCTTGGCCGACCGCTGCCGCCCCTTTTATGATCGTCTCGCCACTTATAGGGTGGGTGCGCACCGGGGCTGAGGAGGGAAGGGGGCAAGCATGCCGAATCGCTTTGACCGCCATTGGATCGCCCTCACCGCTTTCGGCGCATTCGCGCTGGCCGGGTGCGGTCAGCTCGGCGGAGAGAATAAGGCCGGCGAGGCGCCGCCCAAGCCGACGATCAGCCTCACAGCCGCCGGGCCCGAAGGCTGCGCCATGCTGCTCGACGGCGCGCCGGTCACGCAGACGGCGCTGCGCGACGATCTGACGACGCGCCGGGCCGCCTGGCGGCGGGCGATGGAGGGCTATCTGGTCAATACCGACATCCCGACGCCCTTTCCCAATGTCGATGCGCCGGCAGGCATGCGCTTCGCCTGTGTCGGCCCCGCCCTCACCACGATCTCCGACGCCAATATGACGTCGCTGCAATTCGGCCGGACCGGGGTCGGCGAACGCGTGAACGTGTCGGCGATGGGGATGGTTGAAGGCCTTGCGCCCAGCGATCTGATCAGGGTGGCCGGCGATGGCGGCCTGACCTGGAACGGGCAGCCGACCGACCTTGCCGCGATCCGCCAGCGCGCCGAGCGCTGGAGCAGCGGGCAGGGCTTTCC
>DATINU010000052.1:0-2017 GCA_035473955.1 Allosphingosinicella sp. | reverse complement strand
CGCCGCTCCTGAGCCCTTCTTCCAGATTCTCGGCGACGGTCTCGCCGCCGGCATAGCCCGCGCCGCCATGGCCGTCGACGATCTCGCCGGCGACGGTCAGCACGCCGATCTGGCCCCCGGCGACGCTCGGCCGGTGCTCGTCGGCCCAGGCTTCGTAATGGACGGCGCGGTAGCTGCCCGGCACGCGGGCATCGCCTTCCCCGGCCAGCTCGGCCATGCGCCGGCCGAAGGCGGCGCGATCGCCGATCCGGTCCACCAGGCCGGCATTCTGCGCGGCCCGCGCCATATCGCCGTTCGCGGCGGCGAGGAAGCGCTGCGGATCGGCGACATAGGCGGCGAGCTGGGCGCGGGGCCGCGCCCGGCCGACATCCGCGCGCCATGTTCCCCAGAGCGCGTCGGCGAGCGCCTGGCTGGCCGCGCGCGCCTCGGGCGACATGTCGCCGCGCGTATAGGGCTCGACCGCCGATTTGTAGGTGCCGACCCGGTAGACGTTGGCGGTGACGCCGAGCCGCTCCAGCAGCCCCGCATAATAAAGATTGGCGCCGCCCGGCCCGGCGATCAGCACCGCGCCCAGCGGATCGAGCCAGACCTCGTCGGCATGGGCGGCGAGCTGGTAGCTGTCGTCGCTATAGCCGGTCGCATAGGCGACCACGCGCTTGCCCGCGCGCCGCACCCGGTCGAGCGCTTCGCCGACATTGGCGATCGCGCTCTGCCCGCCGCCGGTGAGCAGATCGAGATCGAGCGCCACCGCCTTGATCCTCTCGTCGGTCGCGGCGGCATCGAGCGCCGTGATCACCTCGGCGAGCCGGTATTCGCGCGTGGCCGAGCCCGCCACCGCGTCGAACGCGGTCGGCGTCGCCGGCTGCTCGACGATCGCGCCGGCGAGGTTGAGCCGGAGGGCGCCGCTGCGGGCGCTGTCCTTGTACGGGCTCGCCGAAAGCGCGGCGTAGAGCGTCAAAAAGAAGACCAGCATGACGATCAGGACCATTGCGTCCTTGATGCCCACCAGCAGCTTCCACGCCTTGCCCGCGAACTTCATTTCACCGCTCCTCCGCACTCGGGCTAACCGAGGGCCTTGCCGCTGTAAACGTGGGGTCCTTGACGGACGATATCCAGTCCCTAAATGGGCTGTCATTGGCACTCGCGATGCGTGAGTGCTAACAGCGATTCACGCCCTTATCAGAAAGGTGAATAGATGAAATTTCGTCCGTTGCACGATCGCGTGCTCGTCCGCCGCGTGGAGGCCGAGGAGAAGACGGCCGGCGGGATCATCATCCCCGACAGCGCCCAGGAAAAGCCCCAGGAGGGCGAGGTGATCGCGGTCGGTTCCGGCACCCGCGCCGACGACGGCAAGATCACCCCGCTCGACGTCAAGGCCGGCGACAAGATCCTGTTCGGCAAATGGTCCGGCACCGAGGTCAAGATCGACGGCGAGGACCTGCTCATCATGAAGGAAAGCGACATCCTCGGGATCGTCGGCTGAACTTGGGATCCGCGCTGACCTCATGGCCAGTGCGAACATTCGGAACATTCAAAACCTGAAAGGTAGTTTAAAATGGCAGCGAAAGACGTACGCTTTTCGCGCGACGCCCGTGAGCGGATCATGCGCGGCGTCGACATCCTCGCCGACGCGGTGAAGGTCACGCTCGGCCCCAAGGGCCGCAACGTCGTGCTCGACAAGAGCTTCGGCGCGCCCCGGATCACCAAGGACGGCGTCACCGTCGCCAAGGAGATCGAGCTGAAGGACAAGTTCGAGAATATGGGCGCGCAGATGCTGCGCGAGGTCGCGTCGAAGACCAACGACCTCGCCGGCGACGGCACCACCACCGCCACCCTTCTCGCCCAGTCGATCATCCGCGAGGGCATGAAGTCCGTGGCCGCCGGCATGAACCCGATGGATCTGAAGCGCGGCATCGATCTCGCCGTCGCCAAGGTCGTCGAGGACATCAAGGCGCGCTCGAAGCCGGTTTCGGGCACGGGTGAAATCGCTCAGGTCGGCATCATTTCGGCCAATGGC
>DATINU010000051.1:0-5457 GCA_035473955.1 Allosphingosinicella sp. | reverse complement strand
GTGACAGAGACGATTCTGCGCTGGAGCGACCGTCAGCGGTCGGTCCGCTTCCGGCCAGAAGCAGACCCCGCCGCAGCGATCATTCGCTATGTTGCAAGAAAGGCATCCAGAGCTGGTCGATATCTGTCGGACGGGCGACGCCTGCCATTCTCCCAGTTGAGGAACTTATCCAGTGAAATGCCCAGCCGGCCCGCCACGTCTTTTTGGCGCAGTCCGAGTTCACGGCGGCGGCGTCGGAGGCGTGACGGCAAGTCTTCGCCTGCCAGCCGGGCGACTTCAGGTTTTATGGACTTCAAAACCATGGCCACGCCCGGCAGCAAGAAGGCAACGCGATCACACGGGTTCATCGCCGCGATCAGCTGCACCCGCGCCGGGAAGGTGACATGGGCATTGGCGCGGGCGACCTGGACCTTGCCGGTCTCCAGCGGCTGGCGCAGCGAATCGAGCACCGAACGCTGGAATTCGGGCAGTTCGTCGAGAAAGAGCACGCCGAGATGGGCAAGGCTGACCTCGCCCGGCCGCACCTTCAGCCCGCCGCCCACGAGGGCCGGCATGGAGGCGCTGTGGTGCGGCGCGCGATAGGGCCGGGTGCGGACGAGGCGCCCATCCTTCAATTCGCCCGCGACCGAGGCGATCATCGAGACTTCGAGCGCCTCGGACGGCGTCAGCTCGGGCAGGATCGCGGGCAGGCATGCGGCGAGCAGCGACTTGCCCGCGCCCGGCGGCCCGGTCATCAGCAGATTGTGCCCGCCGGCCGCGGCGATCTCCAGCGCGCGCTTGGCGGTTTCCTGTCCCTTCACCTGCGCCAGATCGGGGCCGAAACCGGGCGGATCGGCCTCGCCGGGCTTCGGCGGCGCCAGCACGGCGGTGCCGCGCAGGTGGTTCATCAGCGCGATCAGATCGGGCGCGGCGATCACCTCCAGCTCGCCCGCCCAGGCCGCTTCCGGCCCCTGCACGGCGGGGCAGATCAGCCCCAGGCCCTCGGACGCCGCATGAATGGCCGCGAGCAGCACGCCCGGCGATGGCGCGATCCGCCCGTCGAGGCTGAGTTCCCCCACCGCCAGATAGCCGGCCAGCGTCTCGCGATCGATCGCCCCCATTGCCGCGAGCAGGCCGAGCGCGATCGGCAGATCGTAATGCGCGCCCTCCTTGGGCAGGTCCGCCGGCGAGAGGTTCACGGTGATCCTTTTGGGCGGCAGCGAGAGGCCGATCGCGGCCAGCGCGGCATGGACCCGCTCGCGGCTTTCCCCCACCGCCTTGTCGGGCAGGCCGACGATGAGGAACTTCGGCAGGCCGCTGGCGATTTGCACCTGGACTTCCACGGCGCGCGCTTCCAGGCCAAGAAACGCGACCGTGGCGACCTGCGCGACCATTGCCCCTCCCCCCGATACGGAGTCCGTTTTGGAGGGAAGGTCAGGCAAAGTCGAGTGGATAGGACGCAATTGTAGAACGAAAGTGCGAACCCAGATAAAAGCGATGAGCGCGAACAAACCCAAGAAAGGCTGGACGGAGAATTACGTCGTACGCCAGTGCCTGGTCGGGCTCGGCTTCGTGCTTATTGCGCTGACCCCGCTGGTCGGGCCGATCCCGGGGCCGGGCGGGATCATCGTCTTCGGCGCCGGCCTCAGCCTCATCCTCAAATATACGGGCTGGGCGAAGCGGCTCTACGTCCGCTTCAAGCGCAGACACCCGAACAAGGGCCGCTGGACCGACTGGAGCCTCAGGCGCGGCAGCGCCCGCCGCCGCGAGGAGATCAGGAAGCAAAACGAGTCGGAAAGCGCTGCCCTGCCCGATTGACTTTGGCGGGGAGCTTCCGTATCGGCACCCCCAATGAGGCCGCCAGTGGCGGCCCTTTTCATTCGATCCTATTTACAAGGTAATGAGCGATGAAGCGCACCTTCCAGCCGAGCAACCTCGTGCGCAAGCGCCGGCACGGCTTCCGCGCCCGGATGGCGACCGTCGGCGGCCGCAAGGTCCTGGCAGCGCGCCGCAGCCGCGGCCGCAAGAAGCTGTCCGCGTAACCACGGCTCCCATCGTCAAGCTCAGCCGCCGCGCGGACTTCCTGGCCGCGAACGGCGGCAGACGCGCGCCCACGCCCGGCTTCGTCCTGCTGGTGCGCGATCGCGCCGATGACGATCCGGTCATGCGCCTCGGCCTTACCGTTTCGAAGAAGGTCGGCAACGCAGTGGTCCGCAACCGCATGCGGCGCCGCTTTCGGGAGCTGGCCCGCAAGATCCTGCCCGAAGCCGGGATCGCCGGCGCCGATCATGTGATGATCGGCCGGCCGAGCGGGATCGAGCGGCCGTTCGCCGAATTGGGCGCCGATCTGCGCCGCGCGCTCGCCAGGCTCGCCCGATGATCGCGAAGCTGCTGATCCTGATCGCCCGCGGCTGGCAGAAAGGCCCTTCGCGCGTCCTGCCGCCGAGCTGCCGCTACCAGCCCAGCTGCTCGGCCTATGCAATCACCGCGCTTTCCCGCTATGGCGCCCTCCGCGGGAGCTGGCTGGCCGCCAGGCGCCTGCTCCGCTGCCACCCCTGGGGGGGATCCGGCTATGACCCAGTGCCCGAGAAGGACGCTTTGTGAACGACACTAGGAACATGATCCTGGCAGTGGTGCTGTCCGCCATCCTGCTGCTCGGCTGGGGCTGGCTTTCCAACGCTTATTTCCCGACCGCCAATCCCCCGGTCAGCAAGGTCGAAAAGGGCAAGACCGTGCCGCTGCCGCAGCCGCAGGCCAGCCCCGCCGCCGATACGCCGCAGGCGATCCGCGACCGCAACCTCGTGCTTCGCGAAACCGCCGCCGAGCGCGTGCCGATCCAGACGCCGCGCCTCGCCGGCTCGATCAACCTGCGCGGCGCCCGGATCGACGATCTGACGCTGACCACCGAGCGCGAGACGATCGCCGCCGATTCGCCGCCGATCCGCCTCTTCTCCCCGTCCGGCACGCGCGATTCCTATTTCGCCGAATTCGGCTGGACACAAGCGCCGCGCGGCACCGCCTTGCCCAACGCCACGACGCTCTGGCAGCGGCGCGGCGACCGGCTAACTCCGGGCAGCCCGGTCACGCTCTGGTGGGACAACGGCCAGGGCCAGCGCTTCGAGATCGTCCTCTCGGTCGACGCCAATTATCTGTTCGGCGCCGAACAGCGCGTGATCAACCGCGGCACCGGCCGCTTCGTCGCCAGGCCCTATTCGACCGTCAGCCGCGCCGGGGCGCTGCGCAACGGCGAGATCGACGGCTGGACCGTCCATATCGGCCCGATGGGCGTGTTCAACGGCGCCGCCGACTATGACAGCAATTTCAGCGACGTCGCGGAGGCCGGCCGGCTCCGCTTCGAAAGCCATGGCGGCTGGATCGGCTTCACCGACAAATATTGGCTGGCCGCGGTCATTCCGTCGCAGGGCAGCGCGGTGAACGCCGAGTTCCTCCATGTCGGCGCGAGCGACCGTTACCAGGCCTCCTATCTGGCGCCGACCGGCTGGGCCGGTCCGAACCGGATGACGACCTATGCCTCGCACGTCTTCGCGGGCGCGAAGGAGATCGAGCTGCTCGAAACCTATTCGGATTCGCTCGGCACCCAGCTCGAGCAAGCGGTCGATTGGGGCTGGTTCGAATGGTTCATGAAACCGATCTTCATGCTGCTGAACTGGCTGTTCCATACGATCGGCAATTTCGGCGTGGCGATCATCTGCCTGACCTTGATCGTTCGCACCCTGCTCTTCCCGATCGCGCAGAAGCAGTTCGCCTCGTTCGGCAAGATGCGCGTGATCCAGCCCAAGATGAAGGCGATCCAGGAGCGCTATGCGGACGACAAGCCGCGCATGCAGCAGGAGGTGATGAAGCTCTACAAGGAGGAAAAGGTGAACCCGGCCGCGGGCTGCCTGCCGATCCTCCTGCAGATCCCGATCTTCTACGCGCTCTACAAGGTGCTGATGGTCTCGGTGGAAATGCGGCACAAGCCGTTCGCGCTCTGGATCCAGGACCTTTCCGCGCCCGATCCGCTGACCCCGGTCAACCTGTTCGGCTATCTCGATTTCACGCCGCCGCACATGCTCGCGATCGGCGTGCTGCCGATCCTGCTCGGCATCACCATGTGGCTGCAGTTCAAGCTGAATCCGCAAGTGCCCGATCCGGTGCAGCGGCAGATTTTCGCTCTGATGCCGTGGATCCTGATGTTTGCGATGTCCTCCTTCGCGGCGGGCCTGCAGCTCTACTGGGTGACCAACAACATCCTCACCATCGCCCAGCAGAAATGGCTCTACAGCCGCAATCCCGCGATGAAGACCCCGCCACCTCCGGCCACCGCGCCGCCTCCGCCCCCGCCGCCGTCAGAGCCGCGCAAGGGCCGCATGCCGCGCGCCAAGTGAGCGAGCATGAAGCCGAGCTGGAAGAGGCGGCCCGGAAGCTTTTTTCCGGGCCCGTCTCCTTCCTCCTGTCCGCGCCGGAGCTGAAATTCCTGCCCGATCCGGGGGTACCGGAGATCGCCTTCGCCGGCCGCTCCAACGTCGGCAAGTCGTCGCTGCTCAACCGGCTGACCAACCGGAGCGGCCTGGCGCGCGCCTCGAACACGCCGGGACGCACGCAGGAACTCAACATTTTCGAAGTCGGCGAGCCGGTGCGGCTGCGCCTCGTCGACATGCCCGGCTTCGGCTTCGCCAAGGCGCCGAAGGAGGTCGTCCGCAAGTGGCGCTTCCTGATCAACGATTATCTGCGCGGCCGGCAGGTGCTGAAGCGCACCTTGCTGCTGATCGACGCCCGCCACGGCCTCAAGGACGTCGATCGCGAGGTCATGAAGATGCTGGACGACGCCGCGGTCAGCTACCGCCTCGTCCTCACCAAGGCCGACAAGATCAAGGCGAGCGAGCTGGAAGCGGTCACCCGCGCCACCGCGGACGAGGGCCGCAAGCATCCCGCCGCCCATCCCGAGATCATCGCCACGTCGAGCGAGAAGGGCCTCGGCATGGACCGCCTGCGCGCGGCAGTGCTAGAGGCGGCGCTTTCGTAGTCCGCCCGTCGCCAGCCCGTCGTCATGCTGAACTTGCTTCAGCATCCATGAACACGGCATGTGACAGGCTGGCGGGAAGGGTGTTCATGGATCCCGGATCAAGTCCGGGATGACGAAATCGGGAGACAGGGTTGCTCAAGCTCATCATCGGCAACAAGGCCTATTCCTCCTGGTCGCTGCGCGGCTGGCTGGCGGTGAAGCAATCGGGCCTGCCGTTCGAGGAAATCACCGTGCCGATGTTCGACGAGGCGTGGGACAAGCGCACGGAGGGCGACGAATTCGCGCCCTCGGCCGGCAAGGTGCCGATCCTGTGGGACGATCAGACCGTGATCTGGGACAGCCTCGCGATCATCGAATGGCTCGCCGACAAGACCGGCAGGGACCGCTATTGGCCGAAGGATGACACGGCCCGCGGCATGGCCAGATCGATGGCGGCGGAGATGCACTCCTCC
>DATINU010000050.1:0-3584 GCA_035473955.1 Allosphingosinicella sp. | reverse complement strand
CGCGTCGCCGACCAGGATATGGGTTTCCGGCACGCCCGGATTCTGGCTCTGCAGGCGCCGCGCGCGCTGCAGCGCCTCGTCGCCATCGCCGCGCGCGAGCAGGGCCGAGATCAGCCGCACCTGGGCGGGGCCGTCGCCGGGCCGGTCGGCGGCGGCGCGGCGGACGGCGGCGAAATCGCTGTCGCTCAAGGGGTCGAGCGCGGCCAGCGCCCCGGGCTGCGGCCGGGCGGCGCGGGCGAAATAGAGCGAGGCGGCGATACTGTCGCCCTGCCGCTCGAGCGCCCGGCCCATCAGCGACAGCGAATAGGCGTCGGCATCGGGAAGGTCGGCGATCGGGCGCAGGCTCGCGGCGGCGGCGGCGGCATCGCCGGCGCGCCACTGGGCGGCGGCGAGCAGGCGCCGGGCGCGGCGGTTGTTCGGCTGATCGGCGACCAGCCGCGGGAGGCGTTGCGCCGCCTGCTCCTCATTGCCGGTCTCGAAATCGATCGCGGAGAGCAGGAGCATGCCGGCCGGCGTATTGTCGAAGGCGCCGTTGGTGCGGTTCCACAGACTCCGGGCGAGGATGAAGTTGCGCGCCCGGGCGGCGAGCATCGCCTCCAGATAATAAGCGGTCGCATGGCCGCCGGTCAGCCGGTGGACCTCGCGCGCGTCGGCGAGCATGTCGGTCATCCGGCCCATGTCGCCATAAGTGATCGCCCGTTCGAGCAAGGCGGTGACCTGGCCTTCGTCCACCTCCAGCGCGCGATCGAACCAGGGCAGCGCCGCGGCGAGGCCATATTGGGTGCGGGTCAGCTCGCCGCGCAGGGTCAGCGCCTCGGCGTTACGGCGATTGGCCGTGACCGCGCGGTCGGTCGCTTCGAGCGCGCCGGCGACATCGCCATTGGCGCGGCGAAAGCGGCCGACATCGGTCCAGACCTCGCTGTCGTTCGGGGCGACGACGAGCGCCCGGTCGAAGGCGGCGCGGGCCTGGCCGTTGTCGCCGATCGCCAGCCAGGCGCGGCCGCGCATGCGGGCGGCATAGGCTTCGTGCGCCGGCGATGCCCGCGCCGCCTCGGCCAAGGCGGCGCGGG
The DNA here is from genome assembly GCA_035473955.1 of Allosphingosinicella sp. GTDB lineage: Bacteria > Pseudomonadota > Alphaproteobacteria > Sphingomonadales > Sphingomonadaceae > Allosphingosinicella. The sequence goes on along the minus strand of DATINU010000050.1, from coordinate 2,514 downwards.
CATCGCCCTGCAGCAATTTCGCGTGGGCGAGGAGGTGGGCGGTCTCGTTCGCCGGTGCGCCGGCCTGGCGCGCGCGCATGATTTCCGATTCCGCCGCGACGCCGTCGCCCAGCGCGAGATGGACCCGCGCCTGCATGATCCGCGCGGCCTTGTCGTCCGGGTCCGCCTGAAGCGCGTTCAGGAACTCGACCCGGGCGGTGCGCATGTCGCCCGCGCCGAACGCCGCCATCCCGCGCTCATAGGCCGTCCCCGCGCCGCCCGAGCAGGCGGCGAGGCACAATAGTATCGCACACACCAGACCGTTCGGGCTGAGCTTGTCGAAGCCCATTTCTTTCCCCTTCCGGCGGAAAGAGAAGGAAAGCCCTTCGACAGGCTCAGGGCGAGCGGAGGGGGGATGGGAGCGCCGTGCCATGAGATCAGGCCTGCAGCCCATATTGCTTGAGCAGATCGTAGAGCGTCGGCCGGCTGATCCCGAGCAATTTGGCGGCGCCGGAAATATTGCCGTCGGTCTGCGCCAGCGCTTTGCGGATCACGTGCCGGTCGGCGGCCTCACGCGCGGCCTTGAGGTTGACCGGCAGGTTCTCGCCCTCGGGCCCCGAAAGATCGAGGTCTCCGGCGGTGATCAGCTTGCCGTCGGCCATGATCACGGCGCGCTTCAGCCGGTTTTCCAGCTCGCGGACATTGCCCGGCCAGGGCCAGCTTTCGATCGCGGCGAGCGCGCCGGGGGCGAAGCCCTTCACGCCCGGGTTCATCTCGCGGGCGAAGCGCTGCAGGAAATGCTTGGCGAGGAGGGCGGCGTCGCCCGGCCGCTCGGCGAGGCTCGGGATCCGCACCACGATCTCGGCGAGGCGGTAATAGAGATCCTCGCGGAAACTCCCTCCGGCAATCATCTCCTCCAGATTCTGGTGGGTGGCGCAGACGATCCGCGTGTCGACCGGGATCGCCTTGCGGCCGCCGATCCGCTCGATCACCCGCTCCTGCAGGAAGCGCAGCAGCTTCACCTGCAGCGGCAGCGGGATGTCGCCGACCTCGTCGAGGAAGAGCGTGCCGCCATGGGCGAGCTCGATCTTGCCTTCGGTGGTCTTGATCGCGCCGGTAAAGGCGCCCTTTTCGTAGCCGAACAGCTCCGCTTCGAGCAGGTTTTCGGGGATCGCGGCGCAATTGATCGCGACGAAGCCGCCCATGCGCCGCCGGCTCGCCTGGTGGACGCCCTTGGCCAGCAATTCCTTGCCGGTGCCGGACGCGCCCAGCAGCATGACCGAAACGTCGGTATTGGCGACCCGCTCGATCGTGCGGGCGACCTTCGACATTTCGGGCGCCGCGGTGACCATCGTCCCAAGCACGGTCCGGTCGTCGCCGACCTCGCTTTCGAGCCGCTTGTTCTCGGCCTCGATGCCGTGCAGCTGGAAGGCGCGGCACACGATCAGGCCGAGCTGATCGATGTCGACCGGCTTCTGGTAGAAATCATAGGCGCCCGACGCGATCGCACGGAGCGCGCTTTCGCGGGCGCCGTGGCCGGAGGCGACGATCACCTTGGTCTCGGGCTTCAGCGAGAGGATCGCCTCCAGCGCGGCGAAGCCCTCGGTGACCCCGTCCGGATCGGGCGGCAGGCCGAGGTCGAGCGTCACCACCGCCGGCTCGGCGGCGCGGATCAGATCGATCGCCGCGTTCCGGTCCGAAGCGACCAGCACCTCGTAATCGTCATAGGCCCAGCGAAGCTGACGCTGCAGCCCTTCGTCGTCCTCGACGATCAGGAGCTTGGGCTTGAAATGGGCGTTCATGCGCGTTTCCGTTCGTGATGGGCCAGGCCGCCCGGCTGGGCGGCGGGCAGATAAAGCGTGAAGCGGGTGCCTTCGCCCTCGCCGCTCTCGACGTCGAGGCGGCCCCCCATGGCGAGGATCAGGGCGCGGGCCTCGTAGGCGCCGATCCCGAAACCGTGCTCCTTGGTCGAAACGAAAGGCTGGAACAGGCGGTCGCGGACGAAGGCGGCGGACATGCCGGGGCCGCGGTCGATGATCTCGACGGCGACGTCGCCGCCGCTTTCGAACAGGCGCAGCTCGACCGGGACCTGCGTCCCGCTGACCTCGATCGCGTTCTGGACGAGATGGGCAAGCGCGGTTTCGAGGCTGGCCGGATCGGCGAGCGCGTCGAGCGCCGTATTGCCCGAAACCAGCACCGGATGGGCACGGCGCTTCTGCCCGGCCAGCGCGTCGAGCAATGGGCGCATCTCGATCGGGCGCGGCGGCTCGGCCCCGCGCGCGGCGCCGGGGGAAAGGCGGGCGAGCAGGTCGTTCATCTTCTTCACCGAGCTTTGCAGGGTCGCGATCATGTCGGCGCGGAATTCGGGATTGTCGGCGTGGCGCTCGGCATTGCGGGCCACGAGCGACAACTGGCTGACCAAATTCTTGATATCGTGGAGGATGAAGGCGAAGCGGCGGTTGAACTCCTCGAACCTCTGGGCCTGGCTCAGCGCCTCTTGGCCGAGCGCTTCCGCAAGCGAGCTTGCCGCCTGGT
>DATINU010000049.1:0-11878 GCA_035473955.1 Allosphingosinicella sp. | reverse complement strand
CCGGGAAATAGCGGCGGACATAGATCTGGCCGACGGCGTCGCCGAGGGCGCCGGACGTGACGGCCAAAGCGCGGCGCTCGCGCGGGCGCTGCTGCTGCGCGCCGGAAAGGGTGCGGCCGTAAAAGGAGAAGCGAAGATCGTCATAGGCCTGCGGCAGCACCGCGGTCATGCGGCTGGCGGTGTGAAAGGCGAGCCAGTCCTTCCAGGTGTCGATCGGCTCGCTGCCGACCAGCGCGGAGATGCCGCGCAGGGGCTCCGGATGCCAGGCGATGATCCGCTCCTCGCGGCCGAGGCCGGCGGCGTCGAAGAAGGCGGCCCAATCGAGGCCGGGGGCGCGGGTCGCGAAATCGGCGCGGGCCCAGGTCTGCACGGCGTGCGGATCCTGCGCGGCCACCGCCTCGGCATGGGCGCGGGCGATCTTCGTCTCGAGCTCGAAGATGCGGCCGGCGCGGGCTTCCGCGTCGGGCACGCCCATCAGGGTCAGCATCTGCCCGATATAGGCGCGGTAGGCGGTGCGGACTTGGGTCATCTCCGCCGTGTCGGACAGGTAATAGTCGCGGTCCGGCAGGCCGAGGCCGCCCTGGAGCAGATAGGCGAAATTGCGGTCCGGCTCCTGCAGCCCCTGCGCGACGAAGACGCCGAGCAGGTTCTCGGTGCCGAAGGTGGTGGCGTTCAAGGGATCGACGTCGGCGCGGACGTTGGCGCCGAGCGCGGCGGAAAGGGCGCGACGGTCCGAGATCGCGGCGATCCGGGCGAGCAAGGGCTGGAGCGGCGCCGCGCCGCGCGCGTCGATCGCGGCGCGGTCGAGATAGGCCGCGTAATAATCGGCGATCTTGCGTCCGTTGCTGCCGGCCGCGGGATTGGCCCGGCCGGCCCCCGTGATGATCTCGATATTGCGCCGCTCGACGAGCTGGGCGGCGGTCAGGAACGAGCCGATCGAGGCGCGGTCGGCTGGGATTTCGGTCGCCTTGCGGAAGCCGCCATTGGCATAGGCATCGAAGCCGTCGCCGGGCTGGAGGGCCTTGTCGATGCCGGGGACGTCGACGCCGACGGCGCCGGGCGCGGGGGACGGCGCGGATTGCGCAGTCGTTTGGGCGGCGATGGCGGCGGTGGTGACGAGGAAGAAGGCGGCCAGAACCGCATAGGGACGACGCATGCGAAACACCCTTTCGCTAAAGAATCACGATGTCCCCGGGGCGCTCTTTAAGCGGTTTTGCGGCGCTGTCCTAGTCCCTTAACTCAGTCCGCCCCACTTCCCTTGGCCGCGCGGGGCGGCTAGGCGATTTTTCAGAGGCGAAAACAGGGGAGCCGCATGAACGAGGGCCTGCTGGACGGCTTGCAATATTATGGCGCGGCGGCGGGCGCGGTGGCGGCCCTGATCGTGTCGCTCGATCTCGGGCGGCGGCCGACCGGCTGGGCGTTCGTGATCTTCGTCACCTCCTCGCTGGCGCTGGTCGGCTGGGGCTTCCTGAACGACGAAGGCGAGGGCATCGGGACGCAGAATATCGTGCTGTTCGCGATCAACGTGCTTGGCGTCTATCGCTACCTGATCCGCAAGCAGCCGGTGCACGCAAAGGGAGCGGCGGCATGAGCCATTTGAGCGTCACCACCTCCGTTCGCCCTGAGCCTGTCGAAGGGCCTTTCTTGGTCGTTGCGGAAGAAGTGGAGGGGCGGGCTTCGACAAGCTCAGCCCGAACGGGTTTGGAGGTTGCGGCGTGACCCTGCTCACCACGAAGCTCGACGAGAATTCAGACACTTACCGCACTTATGCTGCGCACAATAAAAAGCTCGCGGAAGGGCTGCGCGCGACGGTCGCGGAGGCTGCGAAGGGCGGGCCGGAGAAGCATCGCGAACGCCATGTGTCGCGCGGCAAATTGCTGCCGAGGGAGCGCGTGGAGCGGCTGCTCGATCCGGGCTCGCCCTTCCTCGAGATCGGCCAATTGGCGGCGTGCGACCTGTACGACGGCGAGGTGCCGGGCGCGGGAATGATCGCCGGGATCGGCCGGGTCTCGGGCCGCGAGGCGATGATCGTGTGCAACGACGCGACGGTGAAGGGCGGCACCTACTATCCGATGACGGTGAAGAAGCATCTGCGCGCGCAGGAGATCGCGCTGCAGAACCGGCTGCCTTCCGTCTATCTGGTCGATTCGGGCGGCGCGAACCTGCCGCACCAGGCCGAGGTCTTCCCCGACCGCGAGCATTTCGGGCGGATCTTCTACAATCAGGCGCAGATGTCGGCCGAGGGGCTGGCGCAGATCGCCTGCGTGATGGGCAGCTGCACGGCGGGCGGCGCCTATGTGCCGGCCATGTCCGACGAAAGCGTGATCGTGAAGAACCAGGGCACGATCTTCCTCGCAGGGCCGCCTTTGGTGAAGGCGGCGACGGGCGAGGTGATCAGCGCCGAGGAGCTGGGCGGCGGCGATCTGCACGCGCGCAAATCCGGCGTGGTCGATCATCTCGCCGAGAATGACGAGCATGCGCTGACCATCGTGCGCGACATCATGGCCCGGCTGAACACAGTGAAGGCGCCGGACATCGACCTCGCCGAGCCGGTGCCGCCGAAGCTGGACCCCGAGGGGCTTTACGGGGTGATCCCGGACGACGTGCGCACGCCCTATGACGTGCACGAGGTGATCGCGCGGCTCGTCGACGGCTCTGAGTTTCACGAGTTCAAATCGCTGTACGGGAGCACGCTCGTTTGCGGTTTCGCCCGGATCTGGGGGATGCCGGTGGCGATCCTCGCCAATAACGGCATCCTGTTCAGCGAGAGCGCGCTCAAGGGCGCGCATTTCATCGAGCTCGCCTGCCAGCGGCGCACGCCCTTGCTGTTCCTGCAGAACATCTCCGGCTTCATGGTCGGCGGCAAATACGAGGCGGAGGGGATCGCCAAGAACGGCGCCAAATTGGTCACCGCGGTGGCGACGGCGAGCGTGCCCAAGATCACCGTGCTGATCGGCGGCAGCTTCGGCGCCGGCAATTACGGCATGTGCGGCCGGGCCTATTCGCCCCGCTTCCTCTTCACCTGGCCGAACGCGCGGATCAGCGTGATGGGCGGCGAGCAGGCGGCGAGCGTGCTCGCGACCGTGCACAAGGACGCGGACAGCTGGACGCCCGAACAGGCCGAAGCCTTCAAGGCCCCGGTCCGCCAGCGCTACGAGGACGAAGGCAACCCCTACCACGCCACCGCGCGCCTGTGGGACGACGGCATCATCGATCCGGCGCAGACGCGGGATGTGCTGGGCCTGGCCTTCGCCGCGACGCTGAACGCGCCGATCCCGGAGCGGGCCAAGTTCGGCGTGTTCCGGATGTGATGGGAGTTCCTTCCTCAGTTCGTCACCCTGAACTTGTTTCAGGGTCCATTTCGCCATCCGCACTGCCCATGGAGACATGGATGCTGAAACGAGTTCAGCATGACGAAAAGCGAAACCTCTCACGCCATGTATGAAGACCCGCCCCCGGCGCTGGCTTCGCGGCTCGTCCGCCGGCTGTTTCTTTGGGCCTATAAGACGCTGGGCTGGACGGCGGCGGGGGCGCCGCCGGCGGACCGGCGCTGCGTGATCATCGCGGTGCCGCATACCTCCAACTGGGATTTCCTCTTCTTCCTCGGCCTTACCGACGCGCTCGGCATCAAGGCGCATTTCATGGGCAAGGACAGCCTGTTCCGCTGGCCGATGGGGCGGTTCATGCGCGACATGGGCGGGGTCGCGATCGACCGGTCGAGCCGGCGGAACGTGGTCGAGGCGATGATCGCCGAGTTCGCGCGGCGCAAGGAGTTCATGCTGACCATCGCCCCCGAAGGGACGCGCAGGGCGGTCGGCGAATGGCGGACGGGCTTCTATCATATCGCGATGGGCGCGGGCGTGCCGCTCGTCTGCGGGCGGATCGACTATGGCACCAAGACGGGCGGGCTCGGGCCGGCGATCATGCCGACCGGGGATTATGCGGCCGACATGGAGAAGATCGTCGCTTATTATCGCGACGCGACGCCGCGCCATCCGGAGCGGGCGATCGCCGATTTCTCGATCATCACCGGGAAGAAAGCGGAATGACCGGGGCGCTGCTCGTCAATGCGGGGGCGCTGCTCGGGGCGATGCTGCTGCTCTGGCTGATCGCGGCGCGGATCGGGGACGTCAGCTTCATCGACGCGGTCTGGGGACTGGGGATGGCGGCGCTGGCCGCGTTCAGCTGGGCGCGGCTGGAGGCGCCGGGCGCGCGGGCCGGGCTGATCGCGGCGCTGGCCGTGGCCTGGGGCGCGCGGCTGGGCGTGCATCTGTTCGTCCGCTGGCGGCGCGGGGGCGAGGATCCGCGCTATGCGAAGATCCTCGGCAAGGCGAAGCGCGAGGGGCGCTATGCCCTCGCGGCGCTGCTGCTGGTGTTCGGGCCGCAGGCGATCCTGCTCTTCATCACCTGCCTGCCCGCCCAGCTCGGCATCTTCGCCAGCCCGGCGCCCGCGCCCTTGGGGCCGCTCGCTTATACGGGCCTCGCGCTCTGGGCCGTCGGCATGCTCTTCGAGGTGGTCGGCGACGGGCAGCTGCACCGCTTCCGCGCCGACCCTGAGAACAAGGGCAAGGTGCTCGATACCGGCCTGTGGCGCTACACCCGCCATCCCAATTATTTCGGCGACGCCTGCGTCTGGTGGGGAATCTGGCTGGTCTCGGCCGAGGCCGGGCGCTGGCTCGCGCTGGCCGGGCTGATCGGGCCCGTCTTCCTCACCTTCACGCTCACCCGCTGGTCGGGCAAGCCGCTGCTGGAGAAAGGGCTCGCCAAATCGCGGCCCGGTTATGCCGATTATGTGAAGCGCACTTCGGGCTTCCTGCCCATGCCGCCGAAGCGGAAGGCGAGCCGGTGAAGCGGGAAGCGATCGACGCGCCGGACGCCCCCCGGCCCTCCGGCGGCTATGCGCAGGCGGTGCGGCTGACGGATTTCGACAGCCTCCTCTTCGTTTCCGGGCAGATCCCGGTCGATGCGGCGGGCGCGGTCCCGGAGGCGTTCGGCGACCAGTGCCGGCTGGTCTGGGCCAATGTCGCGGCGCAGCTCGAGGCGGCCGGCATGGGCCTCGCCGAGATCGTCAAGGTCACCACCTTCCTTGCCGACCGCGCGCATGCCGCGGAGAATAGCGAAATCCGCCGCGAAGTGCTGGCGGGCTTGACCCCGGCGCTCACCATCATCATCGCGGGCATCTACGATCCGGCCTGGCTGCTGGAGATCGAAGTGATCGCGGCAAAAGGAAGCGCATGATCAAGTCCCTGCTCATCGCGAACCGCGGCGAGATCGCCTGCCGGATCATCCGCACGGCGCGGCGGCTCGGGGTGCGGACGGTCGCCGTCTATTCGGATGCGGACGCCAAAGCGCTGCACGTGCGCGAGGCGGACGAGGCGGTGCATATCGGGCCGTCGCCGGCGCGGGAATCCTATCTGGTCGGCGAGAAGATCATCGCGGCGGCGAAGGCGAGAGGGGCCGAGGCGATCCATCCGGGCTACGGCTTCCTCTCCGAAAATGCCGGCTTCGCGCAGGCGGTGATCGACGCGGGGCTGATCTGGGTCGGGCCGAAGCCCGCCAGCATTACCGCCATGGGTCTCAAGGACGCTGCGAAGAAATTGATGGACGAAGCGGGCGTCCCGACCACGCCCGGCTATCTCGGCGAGGATCAGGACCCGAAGCGGCTGCAGCAGGAGGCCGACAAGATCGGCTATCCGGTGCTGATCAAGGCGGTGGCGGGCGGCGGCGGCAAGGGGATGCGGCGGGTCAATGCCTCGGCCGAGTTCGCGGAGATGCTGCTGTCGTGCAAGCGCGAGGCGGCCTCCAGCTTCGGCGACGACCGGGTGCTGATCGAGAAATATATCGAACGCCCGCGCCATATCGAGGTGCAGGTGTTCGGCGACACCCACGGCAATGTCGTCCATTTGTTCGAGCGCGACTGCTCGCTGCAGCGCCGCCACCAGAAGGTGATCGAGGAAGCGCCGGCGCCCGGCATGGACGAGGCGACGCGCGCCGCGGTCTGCGAGGCGGCGGTGAAGGCGGCGAAGGCGGTCGATTATGTCGGCGCGGGCACGATCGAATTCATCGCCGATGCCAGCGCGGGCCTGCGCGCCGACCGGATCTGGTTCATGGAAATGAACACCCGGCTCCAGGTCGAACATCCGGTGACCGAGGAGATTACCGGGCAGGATCTGGTGGAATGGCAGCTGAGGGTGGCGTCGGGCGAAAAACTGCCGAGGACGCAGGACGAACTCAGCATCAACGGTTGGGCGATGGAGGCGCGGCTTTATGCCGAAGATCCGTCGAACGGGTTTCTGCCATCGACCGGTCCGCTCAAATATTTCGATTTGCCCGCACCAAAGAAAAGCATGAGAGATCGGGTCGATACGGGCGTCCGCGAAGGCGATGCGATTTCCCCCTTTTACGATCCGATGATAGCCAAGCTGATTGTGCATCGGGAGACGCGGGACGATGCTCGCAAATCGCTCGCACTCGACTGCAGCGCGGTCTTGTGCTGGCCCGTTCGCACCAACGCCCAGTTCCTCGTCAACGCCCTCGGGGATTCCGACTTCGCAGCGGGCGATGTCGATACCGGCCTCATTGCGCGAGAAACAGAGACCCTGACGCCGTCAGGCGAGCCGAGCGAAGCAGCTTGGTCTTGGGCTGCTCATATAATTCTCGCAGCAGGTCGGGGCGAGCGACTGCGCGACAGGTACGATGTCGGATTGAATGCGCCGCGGGACAGCTGGTCGACAATCACCGGCTTCCGGATCAACGCCGATCCGGCGCCCGCCTTGATTCGGCTGTCCGACGGAAGGCATACGGCTGAAGTTCTTGCCGAAGAGGAGCCGAGCTTCGCTTCGCGTTGGGTCGAGCGGGTGGACGAAGGCTGGCTCGTCAATGATCTCGGCGCATCCTTCGTCATCAATACAGCGCGGGCCACTGGCGAAGCTGGTGGCGCGTCCGCCGACGGCGCGATCGTCTCCCCCATGCCCGGCAAGATCATCGCGGTGGCGGTGAAGCAGGGCGAGGCCGTGACCAGGGGCCAGAAGCTGCTGACGCTCGAGGCGATGAAGATGGAGCATAGCCTGGCCGCGCCCTTCGATGGCATAGTGGCGGAGCTCGATGCGGCCGAGGGCGCGCAGGTGAGCGAGGGCGCGCTGCTGGCGCGGATCGAGAAAGGGGAGGGGGCATGACATTCTTCGTCACCCTGAACTTGTTTCAGGGTCCAGGAACACGGAATGGACAGGTTCGCCGAAGCCGGTGTTCATGGATGCTGAAACAAGTTCAGCATGACGGTTTCGTGGAGGGTCGCTGAGATGCCCGGCCGCACGTACGAGCAGTGGCGGCTCGGCGACACGATCCGGCATCAGCCGCACCGGACCGTGACCGAGACCGACAATCTCCTGATCTCGACGCTGACCCACAATCCGCAGCCGCTCCACCTCGACGCCGAATATGCGGGGAAGACCGAGTTCGGCGAGATCGTCGTCAACGGGACCTTCACGTTCGCGTTGCTGGTCGGGCTCTCGGTCGGCGATACGACGCTCGGTACGCTGGTCGCCAATCTCGGCTACGACAAGGTGCGGATGCCGAAGCCCGTCTTCATCGGCGATACGCTCCGCGCCGAGACCGAAGTCGTGGGCCTCAAGGATTCCAATTCGCGGCCCGAGGCGGGGATCGTGACCTTCGAACACCGCATGTTCAACCAGCGCGACGAGCTGGTCTGCGTGATGGAGCGGACGGCTTTGATGCAAAGGCGGCCTGCGTGAGGATGCGCTCCCTCCTGTTCGTGCCCGGCGACCGGCCCGACCGGATGGAGAAGGCGCTGGGCGCCGGTGCGGATGCGCTGATCCTCGATCTGGAGGATGCGGTGGCGCCGGCGGGCAAGGCCGAGGCGCGGCGGCATGTCGCGGCCTTCCTGAACGCGCACAGCCAGTCGCGGATCTTCGTGCGGGTGAATCCGCTCGACAGCGCGGAGCAGGACAAGGATCTCGACGCGGTGCTCGCCGCGCATCCGGACGCAATCGTGCTGCCCAAGGCGGAAGGCGGCGCCTCGGTCGCGGAGCTGGCCCAGCGGCTGACCGCGCGCGGCAACGCGACCACGCAGATCCTCGCCATCGCCACCGAAACGCCGGCGGCGATCTTCGCGCTCGGCACCTATGGCGGAGTCAAACGGCTGCTCGGGCTGACCTGGGGAGCGGAGGATCTGCCCGCCGCGATCGGCGCGGCCACCAGCCGCGAGGAGGACGGCCGCTACACGCCGCCTTACGAAATGGCCCGCTCGCTCTGCCTGTTCGGCGCGGCGGCGGCGGGGGTGCTGCCGATCGAGACCGTCTATCCCGCGTTCAAGGATCTGGAGGGACTGGCGGCCTATGCGGCGCGGGCGCGGCGGGACGGCTTTACGGGCATGATGGCGATCCACCCGGCACAGATCGAAACGATCAACGCCGCCTTCACGCCGAGCGAAGCGGAGGTGGCGCACGCCCAGGCGGTCGTCGCCGCGTTCGAGGCCCATCCCGAGGCCGGGGCGCTGTCGCTCGAGGGCCGGATGATCGACCGGCCGCATCTCGTGCAGGCCCAGCGCATCCTCGCCGCCGCAAGCAACTGAGCGGGAAGCGGTTTTCACCGGAGTCTTCGGTTCGTCGCATATCCGTCACAAAAGATTGCGGAATCCGTCACAAAGGCGTAACATTCGCTCCGATTTTCAGCGGAGAATGTCATGTCGCGTCTGGCCCTTGCCCTCACCGGACTTGCCCTTGCCGCTTCGGCGACCGCTTTGTCCGCCCAGGCCGTCGAGTCCGGTTACGAACGCGGCACGCTCGCGGTCGCGGCGATGGAGCGGGGCGATTGGGCCCGCGCCGAACAATTGCTGACCGACAAGCGCCTCAATGCCGACGATCCGGCCCGGCTGCTCAATCTCGGCCAGGTCTATTGGGCGCAGGGGCGCCAGGGCGAGGCGCTTTCGGCCTGGCGGCGCGCGGCCGCCTCGGGCCGCCATTTCGAGGTCGAGACGCTTGGCGGCCGGGTGGTTTCCACCGAGGCGCTGGCCCGCGAAACGCTCGCCGCGCACGACACGGCGGTCCGCAGCGCCGCGCGCTGACAAGGGTTGTTCCCCGGCGAAGGCCGGGGTCCAGGAGCCCGAAGGGCTTTAAGCGGCAAACATACCCTCCGGCTGACGCCGGCCCGGACCCCGGCCTTCGCCGGGGAACAGCTTTGATTGAACCGAGACCGGCCCGCGGCGTCTTTTAAGCCAGCCTGATTCACGCTGCCGGCGTAAGCGCGCCGTGCTTCCACCGGAAACGATCAGGCTTTAGGCGTGGGCCGTGTCGTATCCGGAGCTCCTCGATCAATCGCTGGCGCTGCGCGCCGTTCTGGCCGCGCTGGCGGGGCTGATCGCGGGGTCGTTTCTCGCCACCGCCTTGATTCGCTGGCCGAGAGGCGAGAGCGCCGCACGGGGGCGTTCCCGCTGCGATTCCTGCCTCATGCCGCTCTGGATCGCCGAGCTGGTGCCTTTGCTGTCCCATGCGTTGCAACGCGGCCGCTGCCGGCATTGCGGGGCGCGGATCGATCCGCGCCACCTCGCGGTGGAGCTGGCGGCGGCCACGGTGGGGCTGGTGGCGCTGGCCGCGCATCCCTGGCCGCTCGGCGCGGTCACCGCCTTGTTCGGCTGGTGGCTGCTGCTGACCGCGATGCTCGATCTCGAGCAGCAATGGCTGCCCGATCGGCTGACCCTCCCCTTGCTCCCGCTCGGGCTGTTCGCTGCCTGGGCCGGGTTCGGGCCGCCGCTCCTCGAACGCGCCATCGGCGCCGCGGCGGGCTGGGCGGCGCTGTTCCTGATCGCCTCGCTCTACCGGCTCTTGCGCGGGCGCGAGGGGATGGGCGGGGGCGATCCCAAGCTGCTCGGCGCGCTCGGGGCCTGGGTCGGGGCCTGGTACCTGCCCATGATCCTGCTCGGCGCGGGGCTGTTCGGGCTGGCGGCTTTGCTGCTGATGCGGTTGCGCGGCGAAGCGGTGGGCGCGACCACCCGGCTGCCGCTCGGGACGCTCATGATCCTCGCCGCCTGGCCGGTTTGGCTCATGGTCGCGGCACCCTTCTTAACCTAGCCTATTCAGGCTCCATCCAGATTCGGCCCGCTAGAGAGGAGGCTTAAGGGCGGCGCTTATCCCTAGGAGCGCCGCCCGACTCGTTTCCCCCTCCTTTGTTCTCCCCTCGCCGCGCGGCGGGATTCGGCTTGCGCGCCGTTAGAAAAGCTGTGAACGTCGCTCGTCACGACTCTTCTCGGGAAGGGGAGGCGTTTTCGCCATCCAGTTCAGGACGATGAGCCGTCGAGTTTCGCCGGTGCGTGCAATATTTGAGTCACGGAACCGACATAGCAGGGGCGCTTGGCCCAGATGGGGGAGGTTCTGTAAGATCGCGACGCGCCCGGCCTTGAGCTCACGCAGCTTCGTATTGCTGCGCCGCCTGCCGCGGCCGACCGTCTATTCGGCGGCGGAGCTGATCCTGCTGCTGCTGATCGCGATGCAGGCGGCGCGGCTGTTCTGGATCGTGGCGGCGCCGATCGGGCCGGTTGGCGACTGGCGCGCGCAAAGCAGCCTCGCGGCGCCCGGCGACGCGGTGCTCGCCGATTTCGATCCCTTCTTTCGCCTCCAGGCCGGCAGCGGCCCGGCCGTGGTCACCTCCCTGAGCCTCACCCTCTTCGGCACGCGCGAGGACCGCGCGACCGGGCGCGGCTCGGCGATCATCGCGCTCCCCGACGGTCGCCAGATGAGCTTCATGGTGGGCGAGGAGATCATGCCGGGCGTGCGCCTGACCGCGGTCGGCTTCGACAATGTCACGATCGACCGGCAGGGCACGGCCGAGCAGATCTTCCTCGATCAATCGCCGGCGGCCACGGTCGCGGGCGGAACGCCGCCAAATGCGCCCCCGAACGCGCCGAATCAGCCGCAGATCGCCGTCCCAACGCCGCCGCCCTCCGCCACAACGCAGCCGCCGCGCGCCACAACGCCGCCACAGCCCGCCGGCCAGGCGATCGGCTTCGCGCCGCGCATCGTGGCGGGGCGGGTGAACGGCATCATCGTTTCGCCCGGCGGCGACGGCGGCAACGCCTTCCGCGCCGCGGGCTTCGCCCCGGGCGACGTGATCGTGACGGTGAACGGGCAGCGCGTCACCTCGATGGAGCAGGCGCGCGGCCTGATCGCGCGGAGCGGCGGCAACGCGAACGTAATGGTCGATCGCGGCGGCCGCGCCGTGCCGATGCGGGTGAGGTTTTGAACAAGTGAAACGCGCTTTGATCGCCCTCGCCCTGTGCTGCGCCCCCCTGGCGCCGCTCCAGGCGCAGCATGTCCTGAACCTGCGCGACGCCGACATCCGCGCCTTCATCCAGGATACGGCGCGGGTGACCGGACGCACCTTCATCATCGATCCGAACGTGCAGGGCCGCGTCTCGGTGGTGACCGAGCGGCCGCTGTCGCGCTCCGAATATTTCGAACTGTTCCTCTCGACGATGCGGGCGAACGGCTTCGTGGCCGTGCCGGTGGCCGGTGGGGCGCTGCGCATCCAGCCGGTGGCGGGCGCCGCGGCCGGGGCGCCGGTCGGGCGGCGGGCCAGCCCGAGCAGCTTCGTGACCGAGATTCTCCGGGTCCGCCATATCGAGGCCGCCGCCGCCGTCGAGACGCTGCGGCCTCTGGTCAGCCGGGACGGCTCGCTGACCGCGAGCCGGAGCGCGATCATCGTTTCGGACTTCGCCGACAATGTCGCGCGGGTGCGGCAGGTGCTGGCGCGGATCGACGTCGATAGCGGCGTGACCCGGATCGTCGGGCTCGACAATGCCGGTGCGCGCGAGATCGCGGCGGCGCTGGACGAACTGGCGCCCGAGGGCGTCTCGGTAGTGCCGGTG
>DATINU010000048.1:0-3618 GCA_035473955.1 Allosphingosinicella sp. | reverse complement strand
TCGGGCCGAGCATGTCTTCGGGCCAGGCCGGCGGCAGGAGTTCGCCCAGCATCTGCTCCAGCCGGGCAAGATTGAGGACGTTGATGCTCGAGGCGAAGGATTGCAGCGGCCGCCCGGTCCGCCGCTCGGTCATGACCTCGCCGAACACGCCGATCACCTCGCCGCTGTTCCGGCCGATCGCGCCCAGATCGAGCCCGAGCACCCGCTTGTTCGGCACCGCGCCGTTCCATTGCACCCGGTCGTGCTGCGGGACGTTCCACAGGAAGGGGTAGCTGACCGGCGCGTTGGACGGGTTGGCGGTCGGGGGGTTGGCGCCGCTGAAGATCGAGGTCTGGTTGTAGATATGGCCAAAGGCATCGACGCGGGCGAAGCCGTAGTCGAGCGGCCGCCCGTTCATCCGGGCGACCTCGCCGCGGAGCGCGGTGAAGAGATCGAAAGCCCGGCCCAGCCGCTCGCGATTGGCCGTGGTGTTGCGGGCGCCCGGGAGGATTCGTGCCGCGAAGCGCGCCCATTTGGCCTGATCGTTCCGGGTTTCCCGGACGGCGGCGTCGAGCGCGCCGACGAAGCTCTGATAGTCGCCGAGGCTCGGTGCGCCCTCGATCCTGAGCCGCCGTTCGCCGGCCGCGATCTCGCCGGTATGGCAGGCCGAACAGGTCATCCCCACCCAAGGCTCATCGGCGCGCTGATTGGGCAGCCATTCGAGCCGGGTGCGTATGAAGCGCCGGTCGTTCTGCCGGTCGACGGCGAACCCGACGGGCAGCGCGCCTTGTCCGGGGAGATAGCGGAAGCTCGCGATATTGTCGGGCGAAAGGAAGAGCCGGCTATCCTGCGCGCGTTCGAGCGCCTCCAGCCAGGAAAGCGGCATCAGCCGCGAGCCCTGTGGGGCCGAATACCAGAAATTCCGGGCGCCGCTCGACCAGCCTTGCTGAGCGTAGGTGGGCGGCGTTTGCGCCGGGGAGGGCTGGGCGCTCGCGGCGAGCATCGCAGAAGATGACAGGAAAATGGCGCATACGGTCTTCATCCGCATGATTCTTCCCCCCAATCGCTTTATTCTTGCCGGATAGTGAGCGGCAATTCCTCCCTATTTCGCGATGGGGATCATGACAGCATTTCTTCTGCCACGCAACGTGGCGCCCGCCTAGATATTGAACTCGAAGAACAGGCCGAGGCCGCCCGAGAACTGGTCGCGCGAGCCGAAGGTGCGGACGATCGGGCTGTCCGCCGCGTCGCCGATCAGCCGGTCGTAGCCGGCATAGCCCTGCAGGCCCCAGTTGCGGCCGAGCCGGTAGGTGATGCCCGCCTGCGCGCCGACCGCGTAGAAGCCGCTGTCCGGCGCGGAGACCGGCAGGCCGGTGGCGAGCGCGGCGGCGGGGGTGACGCCGAAATAGGCCTGGTGATAGTCGCTGTCCGCCCAGCGCGCGCGCGGACCGATCGAGAAGATGTAGGTGTTTTCGTCGCGCACGATCAGATCGGCGCCGAGATCGCCGACCAGGCCCTTATGGCCGCCCAAGCCCTGGCGCAGCTCGGCGCGCAGACGGAAATTCTCGATTGGATAGACCTCGACGAAGCCGCCCGCCTCGACCGTGAAGCCTACATCGCCGACCGCGGCGCCGACATCGTCCTCGTCGCGCTTGCCCTGGAAGCGGACGGCAGGCCCGATATTGAAGGCGCTGTCGCGGCCGAGCAGGCCGATGCCGATGCCGTCGTCGGGCGCCTCGAACGTCATCGGCGAATCCTCGCGGCGGAAGCCGAAGATCGGGAGCGGATTGATCCCGTAGGAATCGGCGCCCGGATATTTGGGATAGGTCTGCGCGCCTCCGCCGATCGTGATCGTCTGCGCGAAGGCGGGGGTGGCGAGGACGAGGGCGGCGGCGGCGCTGGCCAGTGCTGTTGCTGTTCTCATGTCAGGCAGAACCCCCGCTTTTCGAAAACGTTGCGGATGCGCGACAAACTTATTCGAATTCCAGGATTACGGCGTCGACCGCGAGGCTGTCGCCGGGCTTCGCGTCGACCGCTTTGACCATGCCCGCTTTCTCGGCGCGGAGGATGTTCTCCATCTTCATCGCTTCGACCACGGCGAGCGGCTGGCCCGCCTCGACATGGTCGCCCGCCGCCACGTCGAGCCGAGTCAGCAGGCCGGGCATCGGGCAGATCAGATATTTGGAAAGATCGGGCGGCACCTTCTCGATCATGTGGCGCGAGAGCAAGGCGACATGCTCGGGCAGGACATCGGCGAGATGCGAGGCGCCGCGCGTCGTGAGCCGCCACTGGCGGCCTTTGCGGGCGACCTGGACGATGCGGGCGCGGCCGTCGATCACCCCCTTGTAGAGCGGCTGGCCGGGCTGCCAGCGGCCGATCACGTCGCTGGGACCGTTCTCGTCGAGAGAGGCGAGCAGGCCGCCCGCATAGGCCTCGAAGCGCACCCGGTGCTCGGCTCCGGCGAGGCGAACGATGTGCAGGTCCGGCGCGGCGATCGGCGCGGCCAGCTGGTCCGAGACCTGACGCGCGCGGGCGTCGGTCTCGTGCCCGGCAAGCGCGGCGACGATGGCGAGATCGCCGATCAGCTCGGCATCGGCGGGCGCGCCGAGGAAGCCGTCGGGATATTCCTCGGCGATGAAGCCCGTGGTCAGCGCGCCGGCACGGAAGCGGGGATGCTGCATCAGCGCGGAGAGGAAATCGACATTGTGGCCGATTCCCCCGATCTGGAAGGCGTCGAGGGCCTCAATCTGCCGGTCGATCGCCTCCTCACGCGTAGCGCCGGTGGTGATCAGCTTGGCGATCATCGGATCGTAGAAGATCGAAACCTCACCGCCCTCGGCGACGCCGTCGTCGACGCGCACGCCTTCCTTTTCGGCGGGAGCGTGGTAGCGGACGAGGCGGCCGGTCGAAGGCAGGAAGCCGCGATACGGGTCCTCGGCATAGATGCGGCTTTCGAGCGACCAGCCGGTCAGCGTCACCTCGTCTTGCGTGAAGCCGAGCTTCTCCCCTGCGGCGACGCGGATCATCTGCTCGACGAGATCGAGCCCGGTGATGCACTCCGTCACCGGATGCTCGACCTGCAGCCGCGTGTTCATCTCGAGAAAGTAGAAGCCCTGGCCGGTCTTGTCGGCGCCCGAAACGATCAGCTCGACCGTGCCGGCGCTGTAATAGCCGACCGCCCGGGCGAGGGCGACGGCCTGCTCGCCCATCGCTTTCCGCATCCTGGGCGTGACGAAGGGGGAGGGCGCCTCCTCGACCACCTTCTGGTGGCGGCGCTGCACCGAACATTCGCGCTCGCCGAGATAGACGAGATTGCCGTGCTGGTCGCCGAGCAGCTGGATCTCGATATGGCGCGGCTGCTCGATGAACTTCTCGATGAAGACCCGGTCGTCACCGAAGCTGGCCTTGCCTTCGCGCCGGGTCGCTTCGAAGCCTTCGCGCACGTCCTTCTCTGAATAGGCAAGCCGCATGCCCTTGCCGCCGCCGCCGGCCGAGGCCTTCATCATCACCGGATAGCCGATCTCGCCCGCGATCTTCACCGCGGCATCGGTGTCGGCAATCTCGCCGAGGAAGCCGGGGACGACGTTGACGCCTGCCGCCTTGGCCAGTGTCTTCGACTCGATCTTGTCGCCCATCGCC
>DATINU010000047.1:0-2964 GCA_035473955.1 Allosphingosinicella sp. | reverse complement strand
CTCTGGTCCGAGGGCCCTTGGGGCGGCCCCGGCCCGATCGTTCCCCACCCCGAATTTCGCCCCCGCGATTTCGTGCTGGCTCCGCTCGCCGAGCTTGCCCCGGACTGGCGCGACCCGCTCACCGGCGCCACCGTCCGCCAGCTCCTCGCCCGGTTGACCCGGCAGCGGGCCATCCGTAGGTGAGCCTCTGGCAAGGGCCCTTAGCTCAGTCGGTAGAGCAACTGACTTTTAATCAGTAGGTCGCTGGTTCGAACCCAGCAGGGCTCACCAATCATACCCGCGTCAGCCGGTACATCGGATAATTCCCGTATTTCTTCGCCAGCGCGATGCGGCCGACATAGCGGCAGTTGAAGCGATCGCGCGCCTCCAGGGTCAGGATCGCGGCGAGGGGCTCGGTGACGAAGACGGCGCCGGGCGGGGTGACCGGCTCGATGCGGGCGGCCTTGGAGACCTCGGTGCCGTAATAGGTGATCCGGCCGGTGATGTGATCGGTGGTGCGGTAGGCGGGGCCGTAATGGGCGCCGATCCGCATCCCGCCGGAGCCGTCGAGGCCGAGCGTGGCATAGTCGTAATGGGCGAGCCGGTCCTGCAGCTTCAGCGCGATCTCGGCCGCCGCCGGCGCGCTCGAGGTGACCGCGTAGAGCGCGTCGCCCCAGGAGTTGCGGCACTCGACCTCGCCCGCATGGCCGTCGAGGATCTCGGCGACGATCCGCATCACCCCGTCCCAGAAGATCGGCAGCGCGCTTTCGCTGAGCGTCGAGAAGCCCTGGAAATCGGTGAACAGGATCGCGGCGAGATCGCGCTCATAGGCACTTTTCACGCGCGGCGGCGGGCGGGTGAGGTCGCGGTCGACGGTGCCGACGCCGATGATCCGCGCGCGGCCGCCATGCTTCGCCCAAGCGTCGACATCGGCGCCGGTGCCGGCGGGGCCGTTGGAAGGCTCGCCATCCCAGATGGCGAGCTGGATTGCTTCGCCCACCAGATGCTCGGCGCGCAACCGTGCCATGCCCATCGCCATGCGGCTGGCGTAGCTGTACTGAACGGGATCGCCGAAAAACTCGATCTCGCTGGCGAAGGTGATGCGCGCCGCCGCGTCGCGCACGGCGCGGAAGCGTGCCTCCCAGCCCTCCCCGCCGGGCCGCACCGACTGGGCGAGGAAATCCTCCTCGGCGAAGGGGAGGACGATATGAAGCTGGATGCCGCGCTCGAGCGCCGCCTCGGCGAGGATCAGGTCGCTGCCGCAGGCGAGCGCACCGAAGGCGAAGCCGACCTCCTCTTCGGCCATGATCGCCCCCGCTTCGGCCTTGAGCCGCGTTTCGGCCTCCGGATCAGCGGCGAACATATGGCCACAGAAATGCATCACACGGGGCGGCGCCAGCGGGCCGAGCAGGTCGGCGCGCGCCTCTTCGCCCATGCCGAGATGCGCGGCGACCATGGCGAGCTGGCGCGCAGTACTGGAACGCGCGCCGAAATCGCCGGAGCTTCGCACGGAATCCGATGACAAGGTGCCGGTGACTTGGGCCGTGCGGCCGAGGATCAGCAGGGCCTCGGCCTTCGTGACCGCCATGTAATAGTCGCCGGCCACCGCGACAGCGGGATCGGCGAGCAGAGCCTCGGCCAGTTCCCGCGCCCGCGCTTCGTCCCCAGCGAGGAGGGCCAAGGTGGCGGCATTGATGCCCGGGAAGGAATCGCCGCTGTCGCGATAGATGGCATGATAGGCGTCGAAGGCCCGCGCCAGCGCCTTAGTCCGCTCATGCGGCAACGCGGCCAGCGCGCGGTCCTTCAGGAGGCGGGCGCCGACGGTGCGCTCATGGACGTTCTCCGAAGCGGCGAGGCCGTAAGTCTCGAACAGCTCCATCGCCCGCTCGGTATCGCCCATCCGGGCAAGGGCGAGAATCTGCTGGTGGCGGACGGCGCCGCTTTCGTCGCCCTCGGTGATCGCGGCGCTGGTCGCGTCGAGCGCGGCGATCAGGTCGCCGCGCGCCATCGCCGCCTTCGCAATTGCCGCCGCCTCGCTCATCCTTCGCCTTATGCGGCCTGGGCGGCGGCGAGACAATTAGCGACATTCTTGCGCTGGCGCCGAGGGGCGCCCCGGCCGTAAGAAGCGCCCGCCATGGCCGAGGAACCGCACATCCTGCTCGTCGACGACGAGCGTGACATTCGCGATCCGCTCGCCTCTTATCTGGGCAAGAACGGCGTGCGCGTCACCAAGGCGGAAAATGCGGCGTCGGCCCGCCAGGCGCTTTCCGCCTATGCGATCGACCTCGTCCTCCTGGATATCATGATGCCGGGTGAGGACGGGCTCAGCCTCGCAGGCTTCATCCGGGCGACGACGAACGTCCCCGTCATTCTCCTTACCGCCCGCGCCGAGGAGATGGACCGCGTCGTCGGGCTCGAGATCGGCGCCGACGATTACGTCACCAAGCCCTTCTCGCCGCGCGAATTGCTAGCGCGGATCAAGGCGGTGCTTCGCCGGACCGGCGAGGAACGGGTGCGCGCGCCCGATGCCGATACGTACGGCTTCGGCCCCTGGCTGCTGAAAAGCGGCGAGCGCGAGTTGATCGGCGAGGACGGCGTCGCCATCCCGCTTTCGACCGGGGAATATAACCTGCTCCACGCCTTGGTGATGCGGCCGCGCCGCGTGCTGAGCCGCGATCAGTTGCTCGATCTCAGCCAGGGCCGCGAGCTCGCCGCCTTCGAGCGCAGCTTCGACAACCACATCAGCCGGCTCAGGAAGAAGATCGAAGCCGATCCCGCCAGTCCTAAGCTGATCAAGACCGTCTGGGGCGGCGGCTATATGCTCGCCGCCGAGGTCAGGAAGTTGTGACGGCCCCCTTCGTCAGGCGGCTCCTGCCCAAGAGCCTGATCGGGCAGATCGCCCTGATCATGGCGCTGGCGCTGCTGATCGCGCAGGCGATTAATTTCGGGCTGATCTTCAACGAGCGTCAGCGCGCCAGCCGGGTC